>DATEMK010000258.1:0-23166 GCA_035275625.1 Bacteroidia bacterium | reverse complement strand
CTCCGTTACCCGATCAATCCCCGCATCATTAAATAGGTCACAATCTTTCTCAGTAAACCTTTTCACTTTTAAACCGTCAAAGAAAAAAAACATCCTTATGAAAAAACTGGTACTTCCGTTTCTGTGTATTATTTCAGCAATTAATAGTTTCAGCCAGCCGGTTGTTTACTTCAATTTTGTAACGCACAACGAAGAATCTGCGCAATGGAATGGCGCCACTTATTACACCAATAACAGGGCGAAGCTGGTTACCCTCGCCAATTATTTTCAAACAAACGGCATTACCTGGAACATGCAATCAGACTGGAGATATTTAACCAATGTGCTTACGCAGGAAACCCCGGTACTGATGGCGACAACAAACAATAAAAATATTTTGCTGTGGATGCAGGATGATAAAGGAGTGGAGATGGATCCCCATGCACATGAATCGCAATACATATATCCCGATGTGGTAAAGCTGATGGATTCCATTGGTGTTACCCAAAGCAAGCTGATGGGAGGAAGTATTTATAATGATAGCAATGGAGTTAACATCTGGACCAATTTAATCAACGGGCAGTACGGTTTGGTTTTTCCGAATTTTTTCTGGCAGCCCGATTATATGATGGGAGGAGGCACACCCAATCACGTAGCAGATTTAAAATATTACGGTTTTTGGAATCCGCAAAGCACCACGAATTATTTAACGCATGACACAACTAATCATTTGCGTCATATAGGTGTTGGTTGCGAGATAAAAATAAAAGATACTTCTACGGTTGCTGTTGTTGTGGCGCAGCTGCATGATGTGGTCCAAAAAGTTCAAAGCGGGCAATATCCTTCTAATGGGTTTTATCTGCAAACTATATTCTTTGAACAGGGCGATTTGAACAGCCTCCCGTTTTACAATAAAGTAATAGCTGTTGCGGATAGTGTAAACGCAATAGTGGCAACCGGAGATGCACAATGGAAAACTCTGAAGCAGGCATACACACAATGGGATACAGCTTACAATGCACAAATGTTTCAATGGGAATGCGGGCAAATAATTTCAGGAATAGAAAACAATCCGCAAATTGCCATCCATGTATATCCTAACCCGGCTTCCGAAAAAATAAAAATTGAAATGAAGGGTATGAATACATTAACCGGTGCATCGCTGAAAATTTATAGTGTCTTAGGAGAATTGGCGTATCAATCAACAATAAATAATGAGAGCAGTGAAATTGATGTCAGGCATTGGGCAAAGGGAATTTATTTTTACAGGCTGAAAAAAAACAGCTCCGTAATTTCGTCAGCAAAAATTATAATTCAATAGTCTGCACTTTTTTTTCTTAACGCCTTGCGCTTATTTGCACCTCCCGCCAAATCAAAATATAATTTCATTTAAATTAGCACCCTTACCTTTTCCAAAGTTTCAAACTTTGGAAAAGGTTCTTTATAAAAGACTTTGCATGAACAAATTTAAAAATCTGCCGGTAGCTATTGCAACGTTGATAATTTTTTCTTCCTCATCACAGGGACAGGTTCGTAAATTCAGCAGCGGCATGGAAGGAGGATTTAATTTATCATCTCTTCGTGGAAATCCATTTTACGAAAGCCATCATGATTTTAGAACCGGTCCTGCAGGCGGAGTATTCATTCAGTATAACCTGAATAAAACGTATGCAATTAAAACCGGAGTTTATTTTGAAACAAAGGGTTCAAAATTTGAAGTTATTTCAGGAGATCACACTGAAATAATTTTTCGCGGAAAAAATAATCTTGATTTCCTGGTTATTCCTGTAATACTGAAAGCCGGTACAGGTGAAAAATTATATTTTTCTGTGAATGGCGGTTTTTATTACGGTTATCTTCTCAATCAAAGTGAAACTACAGAAGGGGAGGGGGATGTTATTATTCTGAACGCTCCTCAAATTCTCAGACCGGATTATTTTAAAAAATCTGAAATAGGAATTTTAGCCGGATTCGGAATTGCCTGTCCGATAAAACAAAGGTTCCTGGTATCACTTGAAATGAGGAACAATTTTGGGCTGAATGATATAAGCAGGTTTAAAGAGTACAATGGCGGAGTCACGAAAACCTATTCGGCCAATTTTCTATTTGGTTTTGCATTCAAATTCGGGTGATGAAGTTTTTAACGGCTGTTGATTATTTTGTTAAAAATATTCTTTACATAATTTTTACAATTTTCATTTCAATCCCGGAATTCATAAATTAAATAAATTTATTTTTGTTAAAGATTGTTCAACTTTGCAAACCATTTTGCAAACCGTGACTTTCCCCTCTAAACAACACATGAATCTGCGAATACTTCTTGTTGAAGATGAACAAACGCTTGCCGAAACCATCAAGCTTAATCTTGAGTTGGAAGGCTATACTGTCAATGCTGTGAGTGACGGCAAAAAAGCGCTCAAGGTATTTAAACAAGGTCGTTATAACCTGATTATTCTCGATGTAATGCTTCCCGAAATGGATGGTTTTACGGTGTGCGAATCCATTCGCCTTGAAAATAATGATGTTCCTATTTTAATTCTCACAGCAAAAAGCTCCAGCTCTGATCGTATTAACGGGTTGCGTATCGGTGCCGATGATTATCTTACCAAACCTTTTAACCTGGAAGAAATGCTGCTGAGAGTAAGAAAGCTGATTAAAAGAAGCCTGAAAAATTCGGAACCCGGATCGGACGATTTGAATCATTATACATTGAACGGACATAAAATCAATTTTTCATTGCACGAAGTAAAAACTCCAAAGGGAAAAATTCTTCCATTAACACGGAAAGAAACGGCTCTTTTAAAATTACTGATCGAACGGAAAAATGAAATTGTATCGCGTGAACACATCCTTGAAATTGTATGGGGCTATGATATTTATCCTTCTACCCGCACGATCGATAACTTCATGGTATCATTCCGCAAGTATTTTGAAAATGATCCCGCCAATCCACGCTACTTTCATTCGGTAAGGGGAATCGGTTATAAATTCAAGGAATAAGAAACCCTTCGTTAATAAATATTGAAAGATTTTCTGAAAAAACTGTTGCGCAATATGGCAATAACCCCTAAATTTGTGCTTTAAAACCAAAAAAATCAAATAACATCAAACAAAACATGAAAAAAAATCTATTATTACTATGTGCTTTGGTAATGATGACAGCATCGTCATTAAGGGCGCAGAATTTTAACCGTTGCGGAACAATGGAATATCTTGCTGCGCAAAAAGCTGCTGATCCCGGACTCGAAGCAAGAATGGCGGAGATTGAAAAACAGGCTCAAAAATGGATAGCTGATCATCCGGATCAAAAAACTGCTGCTGTTATAACCATTCCTGTTGTGGTTCATGTATTGTATAATACAAGTTCACAAAATGTTTCTGATGCAAGAGTTAATGAACAGATTCATGTTTTGAATATGGATTTTTCGCGCACCAATGCCAATGCAGGCAATACTCCTTCCATTTGGCAAGGCATTGCTGCTAATACACAGATTCAATTTTGTCTTGCGCAAAGGGACCCGAATGGAAATGCAACCAACGGTATCATTCACAAATCCACTACAGTTACTTCTTTTTCGGGTAATAATATGAAATTTAATTCATCAGGCGGAGATGATGCATGGCCTGCAGGGAGTTACCTTAATATATGGTCGTGTAATATGAGCGGTGGTGTGTTAGGCTTTGCTCAATTCCCCGGAGGAAGCGCTTCAACAGATGGAGTGGCGGTTTTATATTCTTCCGTGGGCGGACCTGCTGCTCCCGGAACACTTAGTCCTTATCATTTAGGCAGGACTGCTACGCATGAAGTGGGACATTGGTTAAATCTTCGCCATATTAATGGTGATGCAACGTGCGGAAGTGACCTGGTTTCTGATACTCCTACCCAGGATCAATTGCACTTTGGCTGCCCCAATCATCCTTATCACGTTAACGTTTGTTCCGGTTCGTCTAACGGAGAAATGTTTATGAATTATATGGATTATACGGATGATGCATGCATGAATATGTTTACAGCCGGCCAGTCATCCAGAATGAATTCTACTTTAACAGGAACAAGAGCCAGTCTTCAGTCATCGTTAGGATGTACACCTCCTGCTGGCGGTTGTGGCACTCCGTCAGGACTGAATGCTACAAGCGTAACGGCTTCCTCTGCAACGCTTAACTGGGGAGCAGTAGCGAGTGCAACAAGCTATAATATTCATTACAGGCAGACCGGAACTACAACCTGGACTAATACTACTTCGGCAACAACATCAAAAGCAATATCAGGGCTCGCAGGATCGACTCAATATGAATTCCAGGTACAGGCTGTTTGCAATACAGGTTCGGGCAATTACAGTTCTTCTGTGAACTTTACAACATTAGCGCAGGCATGCACAGATACTTACGAGCCCAATAATGGAAAAGCAACCTCTAAAACGATACCGATTAATACCTCAGTTGTTGCTTTAATCAATCCTACCGGTGACAATGATTATTTCACCATTACAACGGTAGCTCCTAATACGTATTTACGTGTTACACTCTCGAATTTACCTACTGACTATGATTTAAAATTATTTAGTTCAGCAGGCACGCTCTTGAAAACTTCCCAGCACGGAGGTACAACAAATGAAGTAATAACGAGAAATGTAACCACTGCCGCTACTTATAAAATAAGAGTTTACGGCAGCGGAGGAGCTTTTAATGCCACTCAATGTTATACTTTAACTACTCTTACAAGCAGCTCACCTTTAAGAGAAATGGGTGATGAAGAAGCTGACTCAGACAACTCGTCCCTGGTATCTGTTTATCCAAACCCGGTCAGAGATATAATGAATGTAGAGGTAAATTCTTCAATTACAGGAATCATTTCAATAAACATTGTTGACATGGTTGGAAGAACAGTTCTTAAAGTTCAAAAATCTGCTTCAAAAGGAATGAATAATTTTGAAGTGAGCCTGAAAGATCTCAACAAAGGAATTTATTTTGTTGACGTCAATAACGGATTGGACAGAGAGATCAAAAAAATCATCGTTAGCAAATAAGAAAATTTAATTCTTGATAAAAGAGGCAGGCAGAAATGACCTGCCTCTTTTTTTATACAGAAAATTATTCATAGAGCCGGGTTATGAATTTAAACAACAGGTAAGAGGATAAAAAATTCCGATCTTTGAACCATTCAATTTTAATTTAAAATGGATTTTCAAAAAAGCCTTGTGGATATACTTTTTTATCTCGCTCCTGCCTTGCTTGTTTTTGGAACAGCATTTTTTCTTCTCAAACGGTTTCTTGATGGTCAATACCGGTTGAAGCTCATTGAAGCCAAATTACAAACTCAAAAAGATATCACCCCGCTTCGCCTCCAGGCGTATGAGCGGCTCACCGTTTTTCTTGAACGCATTTCGCTCAATAACCTGATAGGAAGAGTTTACCAGCCCGGCTTAGCTGTTCGTGAATTTCATTTGGAATTATTAAACAACATCCGTTCAGAATTTGAACACAATGTCTCACAACAAATTTATGTCTCAGGAGAGTTATGGAATAATGTGCGCAATGCAAAAGAAGAAATTGTGAAAGTAATTAATGTTGCCGGTTCTTCTATTGACCCGAACGCGAAAGGAGCAGAGCTAAGCAGAATAATTTTTGAGAATTTAATGAAAGAAGAAAATAATCCTGCTCAAAAAGCAATTGATTTTATTAAGACTGAAGTAAATCAGCTTTATTAATTCCTATGTCAGAAGCCGGAAAACGAACTTTAACCTTTAACCATTAACCTTTTAACTTTAAATCTTAAACCGGTTTCAATGACTGCCAAAACCCAACCCCGCTTCTGCACCGATTCAGGCATTGAAATAAAACGGGTGTATACGCAAGAGGCAGCGATGAAGGAGCAACCCGGTGAGTTTCCTTTTACAAGAGGCATTCAGTCCGACATGTACCGCAATAAAATATGGACCATGCGTCAATATGCCGGTTTTTCTACCGCTGAAGAATCCAATAAGCGATATCATTATTTGCTCAAGCAGGGAACCACCGGCTTGTCAGTTGCTTTTGATCTGCCCACGCAAATTGGTTACAACAGTGATCATCCGCTTTCAGAAGGCGAAGTGGGGAAAGCCGGGGTAGCGATTGATTCATTGCGTGATATTGAAATTTTGTTCGATGGCATAAAGCTGGAAGACATCACCACTTCGATGACCATCAATGCTACGGCTTCTATATTGCTCGCTATGTACATTGCACTGGCAAAAAAGCAGGGCGCTGATCTGAAAAATATTTCCGGCACTGTGCAAAATGACATTTTGAAAGAATATGCTGCAAGAGGAACTTATATTTATCCTCCCGGACAGTCTATGCGTATCATCACGGATATTTTTGAATACTGCAGCAAAGAAGTTCCAAAGTGGAATACCATTTCAGTTTCGGGTTATCATATCCGTGAAGCAGGCGCAACAGCAGTACAGGAACTTGCATTTACATTGGCGGATGGCAAAGCATATTTAAAAGCCGCCCTGGAAAAAAATCTTGATATAAATGTTTTTGCAAAACGGATGTCCTTCTTTTTTAATGCGCACAATAATTTATTCGAAGAAGTCGCAAAGTTCAGGGCAGCGCGCAGAATGTGGGCGAACATTACCAAAGAATTAGGGGCAACCGATACCCGTGCCCAAATGCTGCGCTTTCATACACAAACAGGCGGGTCCACTTTAACCGCACAGCAACCTCATAACAATATTTCACGTGTCACTATCCAGGCTTTGTCTGCTGTATTAGGAGGCACACAATCATTGCATACAAATGGCTTCGATGAAGCGCTTGCATTGCCCACGGAAGATGCTGCACGGATTGCATTGCGCACGCAGCAAATTATAGCATTTGAAAGCGGAGTATCTCAAACAGTTGATCCTCTTGGCGGTTCTTTCTTTGTTGAACAATTGACAAATGAAGTGGAAGAATCGGCCTGGAAATATATACATACGATTGATGAACTGGGCGGAGCGGTTAAAGCGATTGAAGCGGGTTATATACAGCAGGAAATTGCCAACTCAGGCTATGAATACCAGCGGGCAATTGAATCAGGCGAAAAAATAATTGTGGGACAAAATAAATTTGTGGTTGATGAAGCTCCTTTAATTAACCTGTTAACTGTAGATGATTCTATTCGCCAGCTGCAGATAGAGAAAATAAAAAAAATAAAAGCTGAAAGAAACAGCGGGAATGCTATCAGGCTTTTGAACGATCTTCAACAAGCTGCAAAAGACGGCAGCAACCTGATGCCCCATATTTTAAATGCAGTTGAAGGCTATGTTACCCTTGGTGAAATTGCAGATGAACTTCGGAAAGTTTTTGGAGAATATTGAGTTAGCGTGGTTTCCAAATTTGCTGCAGGTTTCAAATAAATTTTTTTAAAACGTATTTATAATAGCGATTTTATGTTTTTCCACATCTTAATGTGATTTTTTAAATGGAAACTTGCAATCCAATAAAAGTTTCCATAGTTTTGCACCCGCATTAAAGAATTAAACATAAGGAAACGGGAAGATAATTAAATGAACGAAGTAAGTACAAAGGAAAGAATCATGCAGGCTGCTCATGAATTGTTTTACCAATATGGCATCAGGAGCATTACAATGGACGATATTGCAAAGCATCTGTCCATTTCAAAAAAAACAATTTACCAGTTCTTTGAAGAAAAAGATGAAATAGTAGGTGTATGCTGCAATAGTGATTTAAGCGATCACGCTGCCCGGATGGAAGACATTACTGAAAACTCAAAAGATGCGGTGCATGAGATTATTGAATGCATGAAATATCTCGGTGAAATGTTTTCCTCCATGAACCCCAACCTGTTTTATGATTTGCAGAAATTTCACCCCTCATCATGGAATGCATTCCGTAATTTCAAGGAGCAAAAGCTAATGCAGATGGTCGAAACAAATTTGAAAAGAGGAATCAGGGAAGAACTATATCGTGCGGATATAAATATAAAAGTGCTTGCAAAATTACGGATTGAGGAAGTGGAATTAGGAATGAACCCGCTGGTGTTTCCACCCGGTAAATTCAACCTCAAAGAAGTTCAGCTTGCCATTCTCGATCACTTTATTCACGGCATCACTACCTTAAAAGGGCATAAGCTGATCAACAAGTATAAAAAAATAAAGGAAGAAGAATAAAAATAATTTCGATTGAAAAAAATATTTAATAAAATAATTTTTATGCAAAGATTTTTTAAAACTAAGATTTTATTTTTTGTTACAGCGCTGACAATTGTAACGATTAATAAAGCTTCAGCACAGGATCAGCAGGCTTCAACCTATTCGTTTACACTTGAGCAGGCAATAGATTATGCCATTCAAAACCAGCCCGCTCTTTTAAATGCAGCCATTGATCAGCAAATCGCTCAAAAAAGAGTGAATGAATTAAAGGGAGTCGGCTTACCGCAGATCAGCGGATCGGTGGATGGAAAAAAATTCATAGAGATTCCCACAGTGGTTATTCCTGCTATAGCATTTGGCGGGCCGGAAGGCGTTGTTCAAACTGCACAGTTTGGACTGGAATATGAAGCAAGTGCCGGGTTAAGCGCTTCGCAATTGGTACTGGACGGGTCTTACATTGTCGGGTTGAAGGCTTCAAAAACATATGTGGAGCTGTCAAGAAAAAATTACCAGCAATCAAAAATTGAAGCTGCTTTGCAGGTAAGCAAGGCATATTATAATGTATTAGTCAATGCTGAAAGGATGGATTTGCTGAATGCAAATGTGGAGCGTATCAAAAAGCTGAGAGATGATACTAAAGCATTTTATGATAACGGCTTTGTGGAGAAAATAGATTTTGACAGAATTGATATTACTTATAATAATATTGTTACAGAGAAACAGAAAACAGAAAAATTGCTCGAGCTTGGAAAACTGCTTCTCAAATATCAAATGGGAATGGACATGAATGCAAACCTGGCATTGACAGATGATTTGAAGAATATAAAATTTGATGAATCGCTTCCGGCTGACCAGCAAACAGATTATACAAAACGGATTGAATACTCTGCTTTGCAAACTACACAACGGTTGCAGGAATTGGATTTAAAGAAAAACCAATACCAGTATTTACCAAGCCTTGTTCTTTATGGCGAACTGAGCACACATGCTTACCGTTTTGATTTTAATTTTTTTGATGGCAACAAAGGATGGTATCCCACCGCGGTTGTTGGTGCAACACTATCAATTCCTATTTTTGACGGCTTTCAGAAAAATGCCCGCATACAGCAATCAAAACTTAATTTGAAAAAAATTGAAAACAGTTTTAAATCCCTGGAACAGGGCATTGCGCTTGAAACTGCAACAGCAAAAGTAAACCTGCAAAACAGCATTTCTTCGCTTGAGACACAGCGGAAAAACCGGGAGCTTGCCGAAGAAGTGACACGCGTTTCAAAGATTAAATATGATCAGGGAGTTGGTTCAAACCTGGAAGTAACAACTGCTGAAACCTCTTTGAAAGAAGCAGAAACAAATTATTATTCTGCCTTATTCGATGCGCTTGTTGCAAAAATTGATTACCAGAAAGCAACAGGAACATTAATAAAAAATTAAAAACTAACAATGTAAAATATAAATTATGAAACGATATAACTTCATCACTAATCAATTAATCCTTTTCGGAATCGCATCGGTAATCATTTCCTGTTCGTCAGGTAATGGAAATGATAAGCTTAAAGAGCTTGAAAAATTAAAGCAGGAAGAAGCCGTGCTGAAAGATAAAATTGCAAAGCTTGAAACAGAAGTTGCATTGACGGATACAACCGATAAAGTAAAATCAAAATTAGTTTCCGTAACGGACATGAAGCCGCAGCCTTTCAATCACTATATTGAAGTACAGGCAAAGGTTGAAGGAGATGAAGATGTGGTTGTCAGCGCCCAGTCAATGGGGACGGTTACAGATGTTTTGGTAAATGCGGGAGACAAAGTTTCGAAAGGACAGGTTATGGCGACAGTGGATGACCGTTCAATTCGCCAGAATCTTGAATCGTTAAAATCACAACTGGATCTTTCAACCACACTATATAACAAACAAAAAAATCTCTGGGATCAGAAAATAGGAAGCGAAGTGCAATACTTGAGTGCAAAAACACAGAAGGAATCTCTAGAAAAGCAAGTTGCTGCATTACAGGACCAGTGGGACATGACAAGGATTAAATCGCCTATTAACGGAACTGTTGACGATGTAAAAATTAAAACCGGTCAAATGATGGCGCCCGGTATTCCTGCCGTTCGTGTTGTAAACCTGTCAGCATTGAAAGTAAAAGGCGAAATCCCGGAATCGTATATCAGTTATGTGAACAAAGGTAATCCCGTAAAAATATTTTTCCCCGATTTGAATACTGAAATCGAAAGTAAGGTGGATTATTCAGGCAAAGCTATCAATGTAATCAACCGGACCTTTAATGTTGAAGTAAAATTAAAATCTTCTAAAGAACAATTTCACCCGAACCAGGTTGCAGTATTAAGAATTGCAGATTATACATCAGGAAAAGCGATGGTTGTTCCCATTGGAGCTATTATGAAAGGCTCGGAAGGGGAGTATGTATTCGTTGCGTCCGGTGAAGATGGAAAGCTAAAGGCAAAAAGAAAAATTGTTAAATCCGGAAAAACATATAATGGCAATGTTGAAATCACAGAAGGCATTACACCGGGTGATAAAGTAATAACATTCGGCTATCAGAACCTGGTAGAAGGCGACATTATATCAATATGATTTAGCCGGCAGCAAGCGATTAAACAATATAAAAATTCAGCAATCAACCACAATTCCTAATTCGCATCCGCCTCAGGCGGACGTTATTCGCACTATGAAAGACCTTAATAAAGAATTCAAACCAAGCAGTTGGGCAATAGATAACCGCACAGCAATTTATATTTTAACCATCATTATTACGCTGGCTGGAATTACTGCATATATAAATATTCCGAAAGAAAGCTTTCCGGATATTTCGCTGCCAAATATATATGTGAGTGTTATCTATCCCGGAACTTCTCCTAAAGACATGGAGAATTTAGTAGTGCGCCCTATTGAAAAAGAATGTAAAGGTGTTGCAGGAGTAAAAAAAATCAAGAGCAGTGCCGTGCAGGATTATTGCAGCGTTGTTGTTGAGTTTTCAACGGATGTAGAAATCTCGGAAGCAAAACGGTTAGTGAAGGATGCTGTGGATAATGCAAAAAATGATTTGCCGCAGGACCTTCCCCAGGAACCGCAGATTATGGAAATAAACTTTTCTGAATTGCCGATTATGGCAGTCAACATTTCCGGTGATTATGACCTCGCAACATTAAAACGTTATGCTGATGAAGCTAAAGATAAAATTGAAAGCTTAAAAGAAATAAAGTATGCCCGCGTAATAGGTGCGTTAGAAAGAGAAATCCAGATTAATGTGGACATGCATCAAATGCAGGCTGCAGGTGTAAGCATGAGCGACATTGAGCGCGCGGTGAAATACGAAAATCAGACAGTTCCCGGTGGCGGAGTAAAATTATCTGACGGAACAAGACGCTCCATCAGTGTGTCCGGAGAATTTCACAATGTAGAGGAACTGAAAAATATAGTGATCAATTCAATTGATGGCGCACCGGTTTATTTAAGGGATATTGCAGAAGTAAAAGATGATTTTAAGGAACAGGAAAGTTATGCACGCCTCCAGCATAAAAATGTTATCACGTTAAGCATTGTAAAGCGCACGGGCGAAAACCTGATTGAAGCTTCGGATAAAATTGTTGCTCTTGTTAATGATTTAAAAGAAAACAACTGGCCCAAAGACCTGAATGTGGTTTTAACCGGTGATCAGAGCGAACAAACCCGGACGTCCCTGCATGATTTGATCAACACTATTGTAATTGGATTCATATTAGTATTAATTGTGCTCATGTTTTTTATGGGAACCAGTAATGCATTTTTTGTGGCCATGTCAGTTCCGCTATCTATGTTCGTTGCATTTTTATTTATGCCTGTAATCGGGTTCACCATAAACTTTATAGTGCTGTTTTCTTTTTTACTTGCTCTTGGAATTGTGGTTGACGATGCTATTGTGGTAATTGAAAACACGCATCGCATTTACGGAAACGGCAAACGGGATATAAAATCAGCAGCCAAGATGGCGACAGGTGAAGTGTTTCTTCCTGTACTGTCTGGAACACTCACCACGCTTGCACCTTTTATCCCGCTTGCTTTCTGGAAGGGGATTATTGGAAAATTTATGTTTTTCCTGCCCATCACACTCATCATAACTTTACTTGCCTCACTGCTTGTTGCGTATATTATCAACCCTGTTTTTGCAGTTGATTTTATGAAAAAACATGACAGTGAAAAGCACGATCCGCGCAAAGGATTAAAAATTACAAGTATTATTTTTATCGCTATAGCAGCTTTGTTTTATATTTCCGGTGTACCCGGAATGGGAAATTTTGTAATGCTTCTTTTCCTGCTCAACCTGCTGCATCGTTTCTGGCTGCAAAAAGTAATAGTTAAATTTCAAACTAAAACATGGCCATCGGTTCAAAATCGTTACAAAAATATTCTTACCAAAGCGCTTCATTATCCAAGGACTATGATTGTTTCTACGGTTGCGTTACTTTTCCTGTCCTTTATATTGATCGGCATTCGCAATGGCGGCATCAGCTTTTTCCCGCAGGCGGATCCTAATTTCATTTATGTATTTACGAATTTACCTGTTGGTACCGACCAGGCATATACCGACTCCGTTACAAAAGTTATCGAAACAAAAGTGTATGGTGTGTTAGGTGAAAATAATAAATTAGTAAAATCTGTTATTGCAAGCGTGGGAGAAAATGTTTCTGATCCGCAGGACGAAGACCAGGCGTATTATGCAAACAAAAGCAAGGTGGAAGTCGCCTTTGTGCAATTCAGCAAAAGAGACGGAAAGTCAACCAGCCAGTATCTTGATAAAGTTCGCGAAGCTGTAAAGGGCGTTGTGGCGGGCGCTGAAATTACGGTTACACAGGAACAGGGCGGGCCGCCTGTGGGCAAACCTGTCAGTATAGAAGTTAGTGGAGATAATTTAGAAGATATAGCTGTTACTTCAAAAAAATTAAAACGCTATCTTGACTCACTGCAAATTGCCGGCATAGAAGAATTGAAGTCTGATTTGCAGGATAACAAGCCGCAGGTAGCATTTAATATTGACAGGGAACGCATGAACCGTTTGGGAATTTCGACAGGGCAGGTGGGAAATGAAATAAACATGGCTGTCATCGGGCGCGAAGTTTCAAAATACCGCGATCTGAATGATGACTATAAAATCATGCTTCGTTACAAAGAAGAACAAAGAAACAATATTAATGATTTGAATAACCTTAAAATTTTGTTTCGTGATATGGCAATGAATGGAGCTGTGCGCAATGTGCCCATGTCATCGTTTGCAGACATTAAATATTCGGATACGTACGGAGTAATAAAGCGCAAGAATCAAAAGCGGATTGTAACCGTTGCATCTAATTTGCTTACCGATTATCAAAGCCGCGAGCAGGAAGTGGTGGATAATGTGAAAGCGGCTGTTGCAAATTTCCCGGCACCTGCCGGGGTTGAAATAAAATTTGCCGGTTCACAGGAAGAACAGGCTGAAACAATGGCGTTTCTTGGGAATGCATTACTTATTTCATTAGGTTTAATATTTATAATTCTCGTTATCCAGTTCAATTCGGTGAGCAAACCATTAATCATCCTTACAGAAATTGTTTTCAGCTTAATCGGAGTATTGCTCGGTTTTTCTTTTTGGAAAATGGGTTTCTCCATTGTAATGACAGGAATCGGAGTTGTAGCTCTTGCAGGTATCGTGGTACGAAATGGAATCTTGCTTGTTGAATTTACTGATTTATTGAGAAAGCAGGGGGTTCCAACATTAGATGCAATTGTAGAAGCAGGACGCACCCGTATGACTCCTGTTATACTCACCGCTACAGCTACCATGCTCGGATTAATTCCTCTTGCTGTAGGATTGAATATTGATTTCGTCACGCTGTTTACCGAATTTAATCCACACCTGTTTTTTGGCGGTGACAGCACTGCTTTCTGGGGACCATTATCATGGACTATGATTTTCGGATTGGGCTTTGCAACGTTTCTTACACTTATTCTTGTTCCGGTAATGTATTTGATTTCTGAACGCTTAAAAGAAAGGGTAAAGAAATGGAGAGGAAAGCCGTACGATGAAACATTGTTTGACAAGGACTGGAAGCTGAATGGAATTTCAGAAGAAGTTGCCGCAATGGAATTAAAATAATTCAGAAGTTGTAAATTTGCATACCCCCTGGGCATTTTAACCGGGGGTATTTTTATTTCAAAAATCAATATGAGGTACAGTTACCATTTCTTTTATACAATTTATTTCTTTAGTATCTTTTTCTTTTTCACATCTGTAAACATTTCTTTTGCCCAAAATGGCCTGATGAAAAGGGATTTGTATGATCTGCCTGTAAACCGCATCATTGGTGAAGGTCAATTCAATTTCAAATTAGCTGTGGACAAAGACGAAACCATTGCTATCGGCTCCTGCACACAACCATTCATTTTCTTTGTCAACTCTTCCGGCAAAATAGCCGATAGTTTAAAGCTGCCTTTTACAAGCTGCGTGCGCAACCTTGAATTTGATGAATATGACAAGCTCCTGATAATGGATAATGAAGAGGAGCATATATATAAATATGACAGGAAATCAAGAAAGCTGGAAAAATTGCCATACACCAAACCTGAAGACTGGTATGCACTGCTCAACCATTATTACAAATATTTTGAAATCAGTTCTGTGCCTACCTTTTATATAAACAAAGATTATTTGCAGGATTCATATTATACCCGTTTTAATTATTCCTACAACCTCTGGCTCAATTATTCAAACGGTTTTATTTACCAGAGCGCTTATAACTTTATCCGTAAAGTAGGCAATCATAAAACATACGTATCGTTAAAAAAATCTGATTTATGGTTTTCTGAGCGGCTGAGCAATAAATCAAAATTGCTCATCATTGATCTCGAAAATGAAGTGGCTGTTTATTACAACCGCGCATTGATTCTTATCTATGAAGATTTTAAAAACAATCATATTAAAGAATACAATTGTCCTACCTATAACAGTGAAGCTGTGCAATATGATTTTTCAACCAACATACAGCAGCGAAAAATCTGGGGAGTATCCTACTATGATAAACAAAAATTTACTGTTTCGGTTTGGGATTTGATAAAGTAAAAGCGAATCACTGCCGGCAATTATGCGCGTTGTGGTTTTCCTTTACTGTTACCGTGTTACTATCAATTTTGCAGTTGCCGTTTTATTTCCTGAAGTAATTGTTACAAAATAAATTCCTTCATTGGCAATTTGCAGGAAAACATTTTCCCGGTTGGGCTTCAATTCATAATTTATTTGTCCAAGAGAATTTGTGATTTTGATTTCATCAATATTTTTGGCGCTGAGGATATTTACATCTCCATGAGAGGGATTTGGAAAAATCAGTATGCTATTGCTATTTGGCGGATAGTTTAAAATTGAAGTCGGGTTTCCCGTTATAGTAACTAAATAATCTTCTGTTTCTCCTGCAGCGTATAAACCGCAGGGATCTGTAGGAAGTAAGCCAAACTGAGCGCGCACTCTTAACCTCCGGCTCCCGATAAATGATGAATCATTAGGGATGGCAATGGTTCCGGAAGCAAATGTTAAATTTGGCCCTGCAGAAAACAGGTTTTCAGAGAGGGAGAAATCTCCGTTGTCATCCAGGTCAATCCATATTGCAAAGCCACCTGAACTGCCCAGGGAACTGCCTTTAGAAACATATACAGGGTAAGAGGTGTTCAAATTTAAATTTGCAGAAAATAAAATGCTGTCATACAAAATATAGTTTGTGCCGTTTGAGCCTGAATTGTTGTTAATCAGCGTGCCAACGTGAAAATCTTCAATTATAAAATTATCCACATTCACCGGATTAAAAGGCATGCAATATGTTTGAGTGTCCGGCTGATTTGAAACTATGTTTACCGTATAATCTTCTGCTTCACCGGAAATATAATTTCCGCAGGGAGTGACAGTGGGAGGATAAAATGCAGAAACTACTCTTAGCCTCCTTTGACCCAGGAAGCCGTTATTATTTGGAATAGTAACAAAGCCGGATGTAGTATATTCGGAAATAGAATCATAATGGACCAATTCAGAATTGTCAAACAGGCTATCGTTATTATAATCTATCCATGCTGCAAATTTTCCATAATTTCCCGAAGGATATTTGTTGGATATTGTGATTGGATATGTTTCACCGATATTGAGGCTTGTTGTAAATAATGAATCAGGGTAAGAAATATATCCTGAACTGCTTGCGCCAGAATATATATTTACAAGAGTGTGAAAAGCAAAATTATCAATATGGGCGATTGTATCTCCAAATACCGGGATACAAAAAGTTTGCGCGGGCGACAAATAATTATTTGCAAAAAGGATGATGCAAATTCCCCAAATCGTTTTTTTTATTTTATTCATCATAGTTGACCTGTTAATTGTTATTCATTATTCATTATCACTTCAAATATACGAAACTGTTTATCCTGTCGGGCATACGGCTTACATGCAGAACTTGTCCCGGGGCAAAGCGTTTTTACATTATTTTCTCAAGCCCTTTTCTGATTATTTCTTTTAAAACAGCCATATCCACTTCTTCCAATTTATTAATATACAAACAGCCTTTTCCTGTTTTATGTTTTCCTAATTTTTTCAAAAGCGCCTGTTGCTTCTCAACCGTCCCCGGAATATACAGGGTCAGGTTTTGTTTGCGCGGAGAAAATCCCATCACAAACCAATCGAGTTCGCGTCCGCTCTCGTATTTTAAATGACGGTCACCGAAACCAATGATGGATGGCCCCCACATTTTCCCTTTGGCTTTAGTCGCTTTTTCCATCAGTTCAAGAATTGTGAAAGCGTCTTTTCGTTTTTGTGCTTCCGGAACTTTTTTGATAAATGCCTCAACACTGAGTTCGGTTTTTTTTGTTTTTAATTCTGCCATGTGAATAAAGTTATTTGTTTCCAGTTGTAAAGTAAGGGAGAGCATTCATCCCGGGAAGGGTTACTTGTCAATAATTAGCGCCCCGTTTGAATAAGCTGTACTGCCTGACAGGATGTGGGTTTCAAAGTTCAATTTATTCTAATCAGCTTTTTTGAAACGTTGAAACCGTCAGAAGATTTTACAGTTATGAAATAACAGCCCCCGGGAATTTTGCTGATATCAATCTTACCTGCTTTTCCTGTTATATGTTCTGAGCAGATATTTCTTCCGCTTAAATCATTCACTAATATGGTTGCAGCATTTTCTGAATGCAGTTGATATACCACTTCACCGGAAGACGGGTTGGGATAGAAAGAAAAAAATTCGTCCCGGTTCGTTTCCGCGCTTCCGGTGAACAGCGGGTTTCGTATAACATGTATATCCGGAACAAACCGGTCGTGCGCAATAAAATAAACCGAGCCGTCAGGAGCTGCACAAACATCTCTCACCCGCCCGTACTCACCTGTCAGATAATAGCTCTTTAACAACACACTGTCGAACGCGGCATTCATGGTGTAAGCGATCAATCCCTGGAAAGCTCCTGTAACGGCCTGCACCAACCCGTTAAATTCAGGGATCGCGGGATGATTATAATAGTCAATCCCTGAAGGGGGGTTATGCCCCGCATCAATGGGAAAAACTGCAATGGTATCATAGTAGTTGCAGGTATCCGGTACAGAAAAACACATGTTGCCATCATAAACCATCCATCCGTAGTACCGGTTCTCTTCTAATAAATTGAGCTCATCCCAGCTCGCCCCGTATTCTGATACAAACAGGTTTCCGTTCGGTGCTTCAACAATTCCCTGCGGGTTACGGTGCCCGTAAGTAAACGTATAATCAGGGCGTGGATTATCAATCGGCACTGAACCATCAGGATTTATGCGAAGTACTTTCCCGGAATTATTAAACAGGGTATCATTGGGAGTGTAATATTCAGCAGTTGACACATACACTTTATCATCCGATCCGAAAACTGTGCGCCCTCCGGAATGTTCACCGGGATGATTCCATTCTAATATAAATTGCGGGTTATAAAGCGAATCACCAGCCAGACTGTAATCGTAGCGAAAAAATTTTATCAGCGTCCCCATTCCGTAATAGGCGGCCTGGTCAACAAGCAGGTAAACATAAGGGTTCACAAAAAAATCGTCATGCGTTGTAATACCCATAATATACCCTGTGGGTAAATTAAGAATGGTATCCACTGCCAGCGTGGAAGGGTCATATGTGCAAAGAGCAGTACGGTTGGAATACCAGAGTTTCTGATCCGGTCCCCAGTAGAGGTCCCAGGGCCCGCTCATATAACCGCCTGTAAAATAAGAACTGTCGAGAGCAACTGAAATCTCCACCACCGTATTGCCAATGGTATCGGTAATGGTTTGAGCCTTCGCGGCAAACGAGCTGCCAAAGGCGGGCAGAGTAATTAAGATAAGACGGGATATTGCCAGCTGTATATTCATAGTTGAAATGTTATATGATGTTTCAAATATACATAGTTTTCAAACTTGCTTAGATTGATTTTTAAGTTTAAGTCAAAGCATATCCATCTTTGTATCTTTTATATTCAATTTGAAAGAACCTGGTTGTAAAATAAATTGCTGCCATTCCGATAATGCAGTATAATAAATAGGGAATACCCATTTTATAAATTCTTTTATAATCCTCGCTCATTATTAAAATGGTCGTTGAAGTTCCCACAATATAACTTATAGCTATTAAAGTCATTGTGGTAATATATCCGGTTGTCGCAATTAATACTGATTTATTACCTGGCATTTTATAAAAAGCTTTACCAAAAGAATTTTTATCGTTAAATAAGCTGTATGAAATATATTGTTTTAAAGTCAAATCGCTTTCATCAGGCCTGATAGTTTTGAACTTAAAGAAATAATAGTGAAGAAAAAAAATAACTAATCCGGTTACCAGTAATTGTAAAGCAATTACACTTGTCCAGCCTGCTCCCAGGTATTTTACTGCAATATTAGTTTCGTGCGCCAGATCTGGTGTATAGATGGATGTTGAGTAAACATCATAAATTCGTCCGACAATAAGCAGGATTGTCAAAACAAGGAATTTTGTTTTTTTTCTCATACTGTATATTTTATTATTGTTTAAAATTTACATTTTGAATTTGTAAAGTAGTTCAGTTATTGTTTCGCTTCAATTTTATTTCCAAAGGACATCGTTGTTAAGTCAAGTTTCACATAGTAAAAATCTTTGTCGCTGTTTTCAAAGTCGCCATCGTTGTCCTGGTCCCGTTGAATTTTTATTAAAGCAAAATTTTGCTTTTCAAAAATGTCAATGCTCAATACATTTTCATTTTCAGTTGTCAGGGATTTTAAGTTGCCGCCATGCAAATCTGTTACATAAAGTATTGCAGGGTCGTCATTATCAATGCGCCCGCTTTTATTGCGGTCCACATTTTTCACTCTATAAAAAAGCCACTTTGATGTAATGTTCTCCGGTTGCTTCGGTTCTTCACGATAATAATAATAGTGTGTTTTGTAGCCCACAATGTAAGTGTCCTGGTCAAAAAGTCGCTTATAAGTATCGGATGTGAAATTGTAAAAAATGATGTTAGCATAAAAGTCTCCCCATAAAGCAATTTTATTTGAAGACAGGAAATCAGAGTTATATCTTGTCGGGATAATTATCGTTGAAGCAGAGTCAACCACAACCGGGTCGTCAAAGTAATATGCAAGTTTGCTTTTTTGCGCATACGCTGCACAAACTGTCAGCATTAAAGTGATTGAAAGTAGTTGCCGTTTTAAATGCATAAAAATTTATTTCTTTAATCTTGCTGTTGTGCGAATACCGAACCGTTTCTATAAAGCATATTTGATCGTGCTCACAATAAACATTATTTGATGACAACAATTTTTCCGTTACCATTTTCTTTACCACCAGAAATTGTTTTCCAAAAGTAAATGCCATTTGGTAATTGATCGGTTGAGAAGTTTTTTGATTTGAAATTCATAGATAGTGTTTCTTTTAAAATTATTTGTCCCTCTAAATTGGAAATTTCAAAAAGACTTTCATGCTTAAAATAAGCAGCGGAATATAATTCAAATTTATCAGTTGCGGGATTAGGTTTAATATTAAAAATAAATTCTGATAAAGCTTCATTAATTCCAGTGAAATCATTTACTGAACAAGCAGGTGGTTGATCCAGGAGTAAGCAAGTATTACCACAATCAGCTAATGTGCAAATAATTGAAAGTTCGCACGGATAATTTTCAAATGGTACAGATGGAGTTCCAACAATTCTTAATTCAACACCGATGCCTCCGGCAGCGGTTGAAGAAATGGTATAATAATTACTCGTTGATGAAGGAAATTGCAGGGTATCGCCTACATGGATAATTCCAGCCTGAATTGAACTGACAGAATCAGCCGGAGAAACTGATATTACAGTTCCTTGAATTTGCGTACCTGAAACAAGAGGAATTAAACCTGGATCTACAGAGAATATAACATCATAAACGCCTAATGAATCGCAATAACCAGGAAAACCATAAAAAAAGTAGCCAAAAGCAGTATCAACATAAACTCCTGCTTGCAATTGGGGTAAAATAAATTGTGCATCAGAAGGTTCAATCTTAACCATTATCGAAAAAAATAATAATAACTTTTTCATCTGTTGTTTGTTTGTGTTACCACTACAGTTAGTTCGAAGCGATACGGGTTTCGCATAACGAATAAGGAATTAAAGAAATAAAAAAAAGAAGCCATCTGCCAGTGTCCCGATGTACATGACTGCCTGGCAAGATGCAGGTTTCGATGTAAATTTATGAAACTGTTTATTAAGACCTGCCGAAAAGAAATAAAAAAACCCGTCCACCAGGGGCAGACGGGTTAAAAATTTAAATTCCCCTTTATTAATTATTTACTGTGCCCTGGGGCGCTGACTCAGGAGCGGGTGCCGGAATATTAAATGCAGGATTTAAACGCACGGTAATATCAAAAAACGAACCCTGGATCATTGAAATATATGCACTGGTATATTCCTGGTAATTATTGCATGTTACAATGATACGCTGAATGCCGCGCGGCACTTTATTTAGCGACACTTTACCATTAATACCGGTTGTACCTGTAACCTCAGATTCGTCCACCCTGCATACTGCTAACGGTACGGGATTGCCGCTAACTTCGTCAATAACAGTAACACGGATTTTTGTAGTACCGCTGTGTACAGGCACGTGTTTTCTCTCAGCGAGATAAGAATTATAGTAATCCATGGTGGCTTCTTTTTTAAAAGCAACACTCATAGGATCCATAACGAGGCGTACAAAATCATTGGTGTCTTTTACTAATGTGTTTAACGCATGAGTAGTAGCCTTGCGCTGTGCCACCATATCACGGGGTGTTGCCTGGAAGCTGCCATAAGCAGAAACAGAATCGGTTGCGGCAGTGATCATTGCCGGGTTAACCGCATACGGGCCGAGATGGCTGATTTCAGCATTGACGGCAGAAATAAGATCATTCATTACCTGTGCGAATACGCTGTCATCCGTTTCTTTCAAATTGGTGAGGGAGCGGTTCAGCATGGCAATAAGGACATCGTTACCGGTGGCACGTGCATATGCCAAAGCGGGTTTGATGATGGAATACACAAGCTGGCAGGCAGCATTCTTGAGTGATTTTTTTTGCGCAGCGAAACCCTTTAACTCTTTAGCCTGCGTCTGTGCTAAAGCTTTAATAGAAGCAACACGGTTTTGGAGATTTTCATTCATCTCCAACCAGGCTTCAACGGATGAGGTGATTGCAATTCTCAGCGGATTCATTGTGTAAGCGATAACCGCGAGAAACATGTTTAATAATGTCTTTAAGTAATTAGACACTGTGATAAGTAGTAGGACGCTAGATTATGTTATCTGTTTCCATCTTTTGCACGAGGGCGTCCATCAACTTGCATCGGATGGTAATATTTTTATTTTTTCTTTTGATATGCATGTTCTTTTTTTAAGTTATCTTTCAGCTTTTTATTGTTGTGTTAAAATGCTGAAAGATTTTCAAAACAATTGTTTATACAATGGTTTTGAAGAAAGTGTTGCGTTTAATAAAAAATATTTCTCAGATTATTGATTTCCAGAAAGAAAAGTTTGTTTGAAAAAGGAGGCTAAAGGATGGTTTGTTTTGATTTAGATAAAAGTAAACATCAAAAAATATGTTTAATACTATCTTTATCTCAGATCTTCCCAAAATCCTTGTTATAAGGGCGGGAGGAGATAAGAGTTACAATGAAGTCAATCCTCTTCATCATCACGAATTTTTGCTTTAATTTCATTCGCTTCAATTTGTTCAATTGAAGCAACAATTTGAGGGGCACCATCACTATGTTGGATTTTTTCAACAAAAAGACAATTATTAACAGATATCCGTACATCACCATCCTGCTGAACTACAGCTGCACCGAATAATTCAGAAGCTTTTTTAATAAGATCTAATTTTGCCGCCATATTTTTTAATTTCTTTTCCTCCAAATCCGCCTGCATATTTTCAATATGAAGTGTTCGCTCAAGAAGGTCTAAATTTTTTTTAGCACTGGAAATTTCTTTAGAATCAAGATTATCAGTTTCTTTGATTAATTTCTTTGTTTCTGCATTTAACTTATTTTTCTCAGCTTCAAATTTTTGAATTTCATCTAAAGATTTTTTGTATAACACTCCTTCAATATTTTGACGAACTTTGTTAATTAATTCTTTTAAATCAATTTTTGCTACATCGCTTTTAATTTTAACTTTTAATCTTACCCAACGACTTGAAGTACCCCAATCCTCTAATTCCACTTTTATTCCATCTATTGATTCCAATGCCTTTGAAATAGAAAGGATTAAATAACCTATTTGCCCCGCATCATAAACATCATTTTCAATTTTAATATTAAAGTCCCATATTATTTCCTCCTTTCCCTCATCTACTAAAAAGAGTTGATCTAGCTTAACATGGAAATTAATTTTTTTTAAATCTTCAACCAGTTCGTCAACGTTATGACTTTTAAAATCAGCAATATTTATTTCAAAATAGTTGGTTTCATATAACCTGATATAATTAATTTCATCCTTATAATATTTATCATATTTAGCATTTTTGTCATTTTTTTGAATTTTATTTT
>DATEMK010000257.1:0-15187 GCA_035275625.1 Bacteroidia bacterium | reverse complement strand
TAAAGTATTTGATTTTTCAGGATGACGCTTCCGAGTCCCCCGTTTAATGATAAATCAATAATGGAAAAATAAATTTTATTTGGTCTAAAAGGAGAACTTAGGTCAATTGTTTCATGAAACAAATAAAATTTATTTGTATCTGATGGAAAGGGTAATATCAAATCTGCCTGTGGTATGCGTAACCCTTGAACATACTGTTGAGTGGTGTAAAAACTCGGATTCAATCCACCTCCATTTTGCATTGTATCATTGGTTGCATCTGCTATATATATTCCATTCGTATAAAACAGAATATTGCCTTGAGAATTTGAAATATTTGCGTTAGAAATATTGAAATTCATAGGACGATTTACATAATAAATATTTGGTGATCCTGAAATAAAATCAATATTAGTACCTCCAAATCCTGACATTCCACTATAATAACCCATTAAATAGAAATTATTTATTCCCTGTGCAAATGTTTTTTTTCCAACGGATGAAATAAACAAACATAAAGTAAAACAAGGAATAAATAATTTCTTCATTCTAATTAAAATCACCTGATAACGCTTAATTTACCTTTGCCGAGTTCCTTATTTCCAACTCTGAAACCAAAAAGATATAAACCGCTTTGAAGGGTGGAAACGGAAAATGATTTTTCATCTGAACCAGCAGCTAATTCATAATGAAAAATTAATCTTCCGGCTAGATCTTTTAATTCTAAAATTCCACCTTCATCCTTTTTCAAATGATATTTTATTGTTACATTATCTCGAGCGGGATTTGGTATTACAGAGACATGCAAAAAATCGTTATAGCCGTGTGACTGATTTGATGCCAGCCGGGGAGATCCGGTACATGCTGTTTCATCATCATACTCCTCCTCTAAGCCTATCAAAGCCAGGATTGCTCTTGCTGTGTAAACTGATCTGCCTCCTTCAAACGGACATTGTTCTGCAATGCTTTGCAAAGTATCTGTTTCTCCTGCAGAAAGATTTAAATTTATTTTTGCAATCTTTCTTAAATAAATATCATTTACTTCTTTTTCATTTTCTTCAATAGTGGTGCCCCCGGTAACATCATCGTTTAAAGATTTCAGTTCATCAAGTGCATCATCTCTGAACAAAATATATTCATTTAAAAGTGTATTGTTTTCAACACACAATGAAGTGACGGTGCCCAATAAGACTTTATTTTCTTCAATTAATGCAAGACTGTCGTTGCTGCTTATTCCTGTTTCAAGCAAACTGTCATTGTAAGCTTTGGAAGCAAGTCTTGCATTGACAATACTGTCATTAATTGAAATATCGCCAAACTCCTCCACCGCATCAGTATACAAACTTTCAATAGAGTATTTAATAATTCCGAGCTTGCCGGCATTTTCTTCCGCAAGAGAATCATAAAAATCAGAAAAAAACTGATTGGATCCGCGCAAATCTTCGTTAGCATGCAGCTTATCAAATAAATCTCGTTTTGTTAGCTCTTTTACTTGCGGCTGAAACTTTGCCGTATGTAGACTATCCATTACAACAAGTGAATCGAGTGATACTATAGAATCCACGCGATCAGGGATGGGATTGCAATAATCTGTATAAGCAATTATTATTGGCGAATTTGGTGAATAATCAAACCATGGGGCACTTGAGAAATTTGGCACATCAAAATAAGGACTGTAAATTGTTCCAGTTGTGGCTGATGACACAAAGAACTGTGATGCTAAAACATCAAATTGGTTAGTGGCAACTTGATTAACAGCACCAATATTAGGATTACCACTGCTTGTTCCATAAGTCCAACCGTGGGTATATCCGTACCACTTATTTTGAGTAAGATTTTGCACACCTATGATGCCGCTTTGATCAAGATGCAGACCAAAATAATGTTCATCCATTATATTTTGCCGGAAAGAAGACGTTGAACCATTTGGGCCCTGAAATTCAAAACCATAATAGGTTCCAGTACTTGTATTAATATTAACGCTCGGATTATTATTGAGACTAAAACTATAAGCATTATAACCAAATGTGGCCGGATCATTTCCGGTAACACTGTTTTCAGCCACACCAGCTTTGGTACTAGCTACAAGCCTGATACCCGCCAGGTTCTCATTACTATTGGTAAGAATGATATTGTTATCGCGAGTTCCGGCATAATTAACGTCATCAATGTAGATTCCATAAAAACCATTATCAACAGTTATGTCATTGCACCCTGCAGCAAAACGTTTTAGCAAAGTGGGGCTAAACCCGGTAGCAGAAATGCCACGATTATCTACACCCGGAGTGCCATCAATAGAAATAGAATTGTGCATTACGTGGGCCTTGCTAGCTATTTCATTCTGAAGATTTACACCCCTCCATAAAGCATTAATTTCATTGTATGAAACCAGAACTGATAAAAGTGATGTATTTCTTGAATCAACGCCCGTGTTAACGTCCTGCATTTTATTTTGCTGTATGTCCATGCTTACTCCGTCTCCATAAATACCATTCAAACAATTATCAAAGGTAAAACTATTTAAGACATCAGTGCCTAAGCCAATTTGTGTGAGTGAACCATAATTGCCGGGGGTCGCCTGGCTGAATATTCCACAACCATTTATTCCACTATAAGTCGCATCAGGTTGAATGTCGGTAAACTGGGAACCTGTGATATAAAGACTGCAATCGGTAGAATGGATACCATTATTAAGTCCATCGAACCTAAGCCAATTAGTACCGGAAACCGCCACACCAATGTTAGCGGTAAGATTTTTAAGTAACATTCCGGCATATGGATAGTCGCCCAGAATAGTAGTTTGGTCAATGTATGGGGTCAATAAACTTCCTGTGCCAAGAAATTTTGAAGATTTAACAGTGAGGTCAAGAAAATTAAAGTTATTTGCATCAATGTCATCTGCTTTAATACTTATATAGCAATCAGTTGCATCATTGCGGGTCAAATCAAGTGTACTGCCGCGATCGCAATTAAATGCATATTCAGCTCCTTCAATTGAGGTACGGTTAGTTCCTGCCGGAGGGTCCTGGGTAACAATTACTCCGGCTTTATTATGAAGCCCTTTCCACATAACACCATTGCAATCCTCCAGGATGCACTGATTAAAAATGACCGTATTTCCGGGTTCTACATTAAACTCTGCCCTTTCATTAAAGGTTAAAGTACAATTATCAAAAATTACTTTGGAAACTTTATTATCTTCATAATCATACAAGCTGAACGATCCCTGAAAAGCAATGTTGGAATTTGAAATTGTTACAGTACTACCACTAGGTGTAATGCCTAATGAAGTAAGCAAATCAGTTGAAATATCGTCATATAAGACTGATTGTGGTTCCATCGTTGCATCATAACCGCCACCATCACAGGAGCAATCCACCGGTACAATTTTTATCTGATCTGAACGACTGCAAGCTCCTTGAGTAACAGTGAGCGTATACGTGGTGACTACCGTAGGGCTTACTGTAATATCTTGTGTTGTTGCTGGGAGTGACCATAGATAAGTAGGAGTATTGTTAGTTGCAGGATAAGGATCTATGTTTGTTGAACTCCCTGAACAGATGACTCTTTCATCATCGAAATTAAAATATGGCGGATTTACTGTTACATCTACATTTTGATAAGGAGAAAAGCAACTACCATTGGAGGCGAAAACTGTATAACGAGTCGTTTTGATGGGGCCAGGACTAATGATAAGTGAACTTCCTGTACCAATTCCATTTCCTCCGCAATCGTTAAAATTATTTTCATCGCAAGCAGTCCAGATGTATGTTAAAGTTCCTGCGCCTGAGAGAGATGCATTTAAGGTTATACTTGCTCCCGGACAAATAGTGGATGAAGTTGCAGATGCTGTTAATGTTGGTACAGCTACAACTGTAATTGATTTTGTTGCAGTAGCACCACCTGTTGACGTCACTGAAACAGTATAAGTGCCAGCTGAAGACGGAGTCGCTGAAATAACATCCGTTGTTGCACTTGTGCTCCACACGTAAGATCCCGGAGGTCCACCGTGCGCCATAAATGATACAGAAGTTCCCAAGCAGACCGGATCATTCAATACCGAAATAGTTATAGCCGGAGTTGAAGAATACTCATAAACTCTTGTTATTGAAAATGCAGGAAGGTCTATGGTAACACCTCCTGGAATAGCTGCATTGGCAATACTATTTAAAGTACCTGACGCACTGCAGCTTGCAATTGCAAAATTTGTTCCTCCAGTGACATAATAATCAGCATTGGAAGTGCTTAATTGATCAAAATGAGCTGATGAGGAAAAGTAGCTGCTTAAAGGTAACGTAGAAATGCTCGTACTGCTCATATTGATAAGAACCATTTGCTTTTCTGTGGAAGAACTATTTGTAAAATACCATCCATAAACAACACTACGACCATTAGATAACTGAGGAATGCCCGCGAAACTGACATCTTCGCATTGTGTGGTGCTTTCGACTGCCGCACCTATCATTGCAGTGGTTAATCCTAATGCAGTTTTTCCGTATGCAACCGTATTAATTTGACAAAGCGGTTCTGTAAAATCACTCCAACCGTTAAGGCCTGAATTATCCCTAAAAATACTTCCGTAAATACCGTCCGAAATCATTGAGTGAAGTGTCACAAGCTTTATTTGGGGGTTTTCAAGAAATGAAAGCGTTTGCACTGCCGTAAATAATCCATGAAGCCATGTTCCATGCGCCATTTGTTGTGTCGAAAGATTATATTCAGTCATCCATATATCGCTATTTGCAGGCAGGTCGTCTATATCATCGTTCAAATTATCAAAATTGTTAAATACAGAAACAAAAAACGGATCAAATTCTGATGGACTGACGGGAGATGAATACGAAAATTGCCCTAAGCCACTGTACTGATGAATAGAAAAAGCATCGGGAGCAGCTGATGCATCAGTTAACTCAGCATTCCATGTTTTTCTTCTCTGGTCAGGATTTCCTCCTGTATAAGATGCAACTGCACTTATTTTCGTATTAGGCAAATATGTTTGAATGGTGGATTTCCATGCGTTTATATCACTCGCGTAATCAGCTGCCGTATTATACTTTTCTTCGTAATCGCAACGACTAATATAAAACTCATTACCAATTTCAACTCTTTTTTCTGTAAGATTCATTCCTTTACCCTGGTAGAGCATTGCCAGTTGATAAAGCTGATCTGAGGTAAGATTATTTAAAACCCAGACCGGAAGAGAGTGTGTCTTATCTGCGCTTTGTTTAAAATTACCAAGGTCATCAGCATTAGTTTGTTGCGTTTTACTTTGATATTCTACGGGTAAAGTGAAACAACCGCTGCTGTTGTCAGCTTTTTTGAACCAACCTTGTCGCCAATCCCAGTAATTTGCAACTGCGCCTCCGGGATATCTTAAGGATGCGGTGTTACAGGACGGCAAGACATTTTTCAAATTTGAATTGTTCCAATACGTTGAACTATATAGTGTGGAAGTTCCGTTTAATCCAAAAAAATTATCAATACTATGTGAAATAGTTCCTGGGCTGACCGGAACAGGAATGTTTATCAAACAAATTTTTAAATAAACCGAATCGGAATCGCAAACTGAACATGAGCTTGTGCTGTCATACCGTTCAATATCTATAAAATAAAATTGTTTATCAGTTAATTCAGTAATAGTGTATAAAGCATTTTGTGAGGGTGAGGTTAAAGAGAAATCCCATGTTTGAATGGCTGTGAAATTACTGCAATCATAATCATACACTGTAATTTTTTTAATATGGGAATAATTTTTTGTTGGATCATCCTTTATCAGATCAATTGCTGTAAATAATGAATCGGGAATAAACTGGAACCAATAATGATTATTTTTAAAATGCAATTCAGTTGGTTGGCAATCTTCATGAGGAGTAAGATAATAAGGCAACCGACAGGCATCACCGTCAACTAAAGTATATGCAAAGGCGAAATAACCGAAAGTGCTTGTTGCAGCATTTGTCTTCTTGAATGAGCCATCAGTTACCGCCTCACCTTTATCATTCCAATAAGACCCGGTCCAGTTGGCAATATGAACAGGCCGCATGCTAAACCAATCACAAGCGGAAGTACTGTATAGAAACTTAACAGTAACGTTTGACGATCCGCTGTTACGGTCAAACTTCCAATAATTACAATCGCTTAGTGTATTTAAAGGATATCCAAGAGTAGAACCTAATGATTGCCCTGCATCAAAATATTCACCGGTGTATGAATTGGTATTTACTGAAGGAGCTGTCATTTCTATCGGACGATAGCTTGAATTTTTACCGCAGGGAAAAATGAAGGCAGTATTTCCTGTCTTTTGAACTGGTCCGGATACAAAGCTGCTGTTGGATGCCCCTGTAACGGTGCTGCCTGCCAGCATTGAAAGCAGGTGTGTTGAAGTGGAAATAATATTACCGCTTACAAACGTCAGCGTATCATCCACGGTTATTGTACTATCTAACGTAACGCTGCCTCCTGTTTTATCAATCTTCATTTTATTAAAACCGATTATCCCGGTTCCTCCTGAAGAAATGTGTTGTGAATTGCTTCCGGCAAATTTCAGAGTCCCTGAAACCCCTGTACCATTAAATTGATAATTACTTCCACCGGCAGTCAGATTACCCTTTAAAATGGTAGTATTGGAATATCCCACACTGACAAAGCCAATTACCGTAAGATCGCTGTTGAATGTATCATCATAAGTTGTTCCCATTCTAAATACAGCACCTGAACAATTTAAGGTGGCAGCTCCATTGAAGGTATTTCCTCCGTCAGAAACAGATCCAATGGTTGGATGTGTCTGGTAAAATGAAGCAGTTCCGTTAAATGTGGTCGTTTTAAGAAGCACATGCGGTGCAGTAATTGAGACCGCTCCATTCCATGTAGCATTGTAACAACTGACAGTTGCTGAGCTGGTAAGGGTGAATGACTGTGCTGTGCTTCCTGATTGCGTAAAATTATTGAGATGAAGAGTGCCTGTCGAAAAACCTGTCGTTCCGTCAACACTTATGGTTTTTCCTGATGCAAGTGTGGCTGCACCTGAAAAGTAGATATCTCCATTGGTACTGCTTCCAACGATGACATTCCCATTAAAATAAGTGGTTCCCTGGTCAGTTACGGTAAAATTATTAGCACTGCGAACACTCAAACACGTAACGGAGTCATTAAATGTATTTCCATTGGTGCCGGCAATTCCAAAATTTGCACCTGAATTTTTTTTAATCACAACAGAGGCATTAAAAGTGCATCCTCCCGCCCCTTCATGACTTGAATTGGTTATCGTATCTTCAAAATAACAGCGGTAATTAAATGTGCTTCCACTTAGAAAAACTTTTCCCGCTACCGAATTCACTTCACAATTGAACGTGGTGCCGGAATAAGTAGCCTGCACACCATTTGGATAAATTTTCCCATTGCTGATTGTTCCAGCAGTAAATGAGGAAGTGTTGCTGATCGTCAAATCATACGTGTTTAAATTAAGCGTCCCGGACGTTATGGTAAATTTTTTAACCGTCCTGGTCTGGTCTAAAACGGGCTGAAAAGTTCCGGCAGATGTAATTAATACCGTATCGTTTGTTGAGGGTACTCCTGGTGTGGTGCCCCAATTCGCAGATGTACCCCAGTCAGTTGATGTATTTCCAACCCAGCTGTAATTTGTTGCAAAAACGAAGTTTGATATTATGCAAATTAATGAAGTGAATATGGAGGATAATATTATATGTTTTATATTTTTCATGACATTAAGTTTTATAAGGTTAATTTGAAATAAATTGGAAGGAAGGGGAACTCCAGCTGCCGTTGGAATATTTAAGACGGACTTCACCATAATATACATCTGTAATTGTAATGCTTCCTATTCCAAGCTTTATCTGGTTGCCTGACCTTGTATATGAATAGGGGTATGATGGCTGCGCATCATAATTAAAAGAGTGAAGTATGATATCAGAAGCTGACATTTCGCTTCCGAGACGAACCTCCACTTCTGAAATCCCGGTTGTATCACTGATAATTATAGTGAATGAATTGTTCTGACCTGTGGTGTCAGCGATGGATGCAAAGGCATCGTTAATGGTTTGCGCTTTGGCATTTATCATAAATGCGAAGCACACTGCTGATAAGAGCAGTTTTCGAATAAATTGATTTTTTTTCATTATTAAGGTTTTTTAAATGTTTAATAAAACGAGAGAATTAATATGTAAAAAAGAATAACAGTTGTAAACTAAAATTGAATACAGGGTTAAGTCTTTGCTAAAAGGCTAACTAAAAATAAAAGTAACTGGCGGAGTACATTGTTCCATGACAAGCCTCGTTTAGAATTAAGATAATTATTACAACACAGCAAGAGAAATTTGGTTATTCCCTTTGCGGTTTTTGAAATTTAATAAAAGCTTAAAGCCGTTGCTGAAAGCTGTGTTGTTTTTTTAGGAATATTCTTCTTTCGTTAATTGGGTTAATAATCGAAGAAATATTTTTACAAATATTACAACAAGTTTCTTAAATTGCAGTTGAAAAGTCTGTATTTATTTATCAACAGGTGAAAAAATTCAAGTTTAACTTAAAAATCAAATTAAGTTTCATAAACATAGAAATATTAAAAAATAAAATGGGGATAGTCTATCCCCATTTTTAAAAAATTATTTAATTATCGTTAATTTATCAGTCTGCATCAGATTACCATCGCTTAAAACTGTTACTACATAAACCCCCGTTGCCAATGATTTAATATCAATTTGTTTTGAAATCTGTTTTGGCAGAATAGAAGTCTGCATAACTTCCTCGCCAAACTGGTCATAAATGATCATTTTCAAAATATTCTCCTGCGGATTAGTTAAAGTATAAGTAATTAAATTTTTAGCGGGTAAAGGTTGGAATTTTCCAAATGGAATCTCTGAAGACATTTGTTTTGATTCTTCCGTGTTGCTTTTTCGGTAAGGAGAATATCCAATTGTCTCATGAACATCAATTCGCAGCATAGCCCTTGCCCGATAAACTGCCTCTCCTCCGGCAATGCTTAATTGATTGGCAATGTTTTCTAAGACAACTATATCATATTGAGATAAGTCTTCTATTGTACCTATGAATTTATCAAAGTAAATACTATTCACCGTTTTTGTATTTGTTTCAATTGCATTTTCTGGCGTTATCAAAAGATTTCTTGAAGCCGCAAGAGAAGTATTTCCCTGTTGAACCAGATCCTGTACTTCATAGAACAAGGCAACATTTGTCTGATCAATCTGATCATATTTGTTTTGGTAGGTTAAATCTTCAGGGGTCCCCAGATTTAACAAAGAACTATTTTCCGTGGCTTCACTGTAAAAATTTTGTTTGTCGAAATATAAATTTTCTTCTGTATAATCCTGATAATTTGCTCCATTGTTTAAAATGTCTCCAAAAACCTCATCACGTTTATCATCATCAGGAGGAGCAGGAGGAGTACAAGTGGGATTTTTGTTAGGATACGTCTGGATTAAACCCAGGGTAAAATCTTTGGGACTAAAGTCATTTGAATTAAAATCTGTTCCCCTGTTATACCAATCAATCGTTTGCGTATAAGTGCCTTCGCATTTTAACAGGGCTGTATTCAGATACCAAAAATTATCCCATGCATCATTCGGCGCAGTGCCTTGTATTGTAAGAGTAGCAAGGTCAAAGTAGGTTCCGGTATAACCAAATTTCATACTATTGCAGTGAAGCTCTGTTCCTTTCAATCCTCCGAGTAACCTGATTCCTGAACCCATATATTGAATTAAATTTGAGTTTAGACGGCAATTTCTGCTGTTGTCAACAGCAATTCCTCTCATAAAAAACTGTTGCACCTGGCCGCTGGTATTTCCATTTCTTTGAATTATATTATCTCCGATCCGGCTGCCATTTGCATATTCATTCCAAATTCCATAATGGTAGTCTGTAATATCCGTGTTTGGCATATCCGTTTGATAATAGTTGGTTGATACAGTTGCTCCATCAACATACCGCAAATGAATACCTATCTGGTTGTTATAAATCTGGTTATTTGTAATTGTTACTACAGGATTTAAAGAGAAGTAAATGCCTTCCACTCTTATTGCCTCGTATCCATAGTCATTTAAATCATATGGAATAAATTCATTAAAATGATTAAAGTTAATATTAATTGTTGACTGTTCATTATCATAACAATCTATACCACGAGTACAACGTTCAAAATTATTTTCAAATAGAGTAATACTACGCGTCCTGTTTACATAACAAGACTTTTCGTTGTCTGCAAAGTCATTGAAGGAAGCATTGACAGTTCTCATATATAGGGCATAAACACTGTAATACCAGTTATTAAATATATTTTTTTGACTAACGCTACCACCTATATTTACCGTATTTGAATAAACAGTTGGTAAACTCCCTGAACAATAAATTGCTTTGTGTTTAACAATCTGGTAAGGCATGGGAGGAAAATCAAAGTGATTATTTTCAACGTCAAAATCCGAGGTGTACCCGGCAATACCAATATAGGCGTTATTAATGTAATTAACAGCAGATGCTCCGCCTGCAGCATTTCCTATTTTAAAATTAACTACATTTTCCACGTGTATATGAGTCAGCGTCAAATAATTTGCAAACGGGGCTTTACCAATATACCCGCCAGAACAATTAAATGTACTTCCTTCAATGGAACTTGTTCCATAATCTCCATTTCTTAAAACCACGCTTGTATAATTATGATCAAACGTGGCATCGGTTAAATGGAATTCAGCCGGATTATTAGTAGCATCGTTGGAAAGTGCTTCTATAGCATCATTGACAGAAGAGCCGCTGGTGATACTTACTGTTCCACCGTCATTAATAATCCCCCTCCACATATCACCACAGGCTGACAATGTTGAAGCATTTTGGATGGTTAAAAAAGCATTAGGAGAAACAGTTATTGAAACTCCGGGAGACATTCGAATATCTGCACCATTAATAATTATGGTTTCAAAAGAATTAACAATTACCGGGGTATTCAAATTATGAGGTCCCGAAATAGTTGAACCATTTGTAAAATTGGTTTGATCAATGTCGGTAAATCCGGGCAGGCAACAATTCGTAGATGAACTTGTGATGGTTGCTGAAGCAGATGAAGTGAACCCATTTTGATCAGTGACAGAAACGGTATAGGTGCCGGGAGATAATCCGGTGGCAGTGGCAGATGTTTGAACCGGATTTGTACTCCATGAAAAAGAGTAGTTTCCAAAACCGCAATCGGCAATGGCAGCTATGCTTCCGTCACCATAACAAGTAGCATTTGTCGGTGTGAGATTAACATTCAAGTTGCAAATTTCACTTTTCCATTCGCCCAGGCCGCGAGATGAGGCATATAATACCTCTGATCCGGTATTGTTAGAGGCAGCAGAAAAAACCAGGGATTTGTTAGGCAGATTGCCTGAAATTTCCTTCCAGCAACTCATAAGATTTCCAATTTGGTCATATGCACCCTGAAAAATGTGAGATTTGGCTGCTAAATTCACTCCATCATTTTTAACTGTTGCAACATAGATTGCTTTTGTCACAAGATTGACACTTATAGAAGTTACTCCATCAACAGCGAGATTCTGAAAAATATCAACTCCTAGTTGCAGTTGGATGCAGTTATTAATATCAGTTGTCGTATTTAAATTGTTTGGGTCAATTAAAACCAGATTGCTTGCCGGTCCTGAAATACCCGATGCTCCGCAGATTACGTATGAATAAGGAAGACTCCCGGTCGGATCATAATAATACCCTAATTTATTACATGTAATGCCATGTAACAGCGGGACAAAGTTATTTTGAGTATTCCATGTAGCTTGCGGACCTGAAAATTTGTAAACGCCTTTGTCAACGCCATCAGCGAGAATGACAAATAAATTATCGTCTTTATCAAATAATACGTCTGCAAGATTTTGAGTAGCTCCAAATCCTAAATCAACAAGCGTCCAGGTCCCGCTGTTCAGGAAAAACAAGTCATTGTCATTTGAAATCGCATCTTTGAAAAGAATATATTTACCTCCGGCATGGTCAAAAATCAGTTTTATCGGATCACCACACATAACATTTCCTATTGGTTGCCAAGTCAACGAAGTACTGTTAGCTAGTTGAAAAACAAAACCGCTTCCTTTTGACCCAGCAAACCCCTGACTGATTCCACAATATAGGGAAGGATCACCATTATCATAACTGTTGTTTGTAATAAAATGACAATCTGAAATTGAACCCGTACATGTTGGATTGCCATTAGCAGAATTAAGTGAAGGACAGAAAAGGCTTGAAGTGCTTTTAACCTGCGCAAAATTTGTCGTGCCCGGATCAGATATCCACAACCACCTGTCGAAATCTCCAAGCCAGGTTCGCCCGGCAAGAAAGGGGTCAGGAAAAACGGATTTTGAAGAAGTGCCGACTAATCCAATATTATTGTAATAGTTTCCGCATAAAGGGGTTGTTGAAGCTGTATTTGTATAAATCTGCTGCCAATTAACGCTCGTACCTGTCACAGGTAGTTTTGAAACAAAAGTAACACCGGATTTTCCAATCATCAATGTATTGTTTGCAGCAACATTGTCTGTTATGATAAGAGCGCTGTTTATATTAGAACAGGGTTTTGACGAATTCCATCCATACTCATTACTTGCATTGTTTAATGTATTGAGTGAGGTCCAAACACCATCAGGTAAATTGTTGCCATCCACACCGCAATGAAATACACCGGTAAAAAAATTCGTGATATCCGGATGATCAGTGCATAATAGATAACCGTTAGGAACTCCGGCATTATCATACAAGGTCAGCATTTTAGAAAAGTTATCAATATCAGTTCCGGGTAAAAAGTTTTGGGTTCCACCACCGTTGCCAATCTGTTTTGCTACCATAGGTGGTGAAATCTTTGGAGTCCAGGTTAAACTTGTTCTGTTAAATTCAAATAAACCCTCACCGTATATTGTAATTAATAACAGGTTTGGATCGTTGTATACCGGGGTAATGCTTGTAACTTTATATAAATTCGCAGTGGTCGGGCCGGCAATAGGGGGACCACTGTTAGGAATACTGCTGTAATCGAAATGGTACAAGCCATATTCGGAACCGACATAGAACTCATCATCCGCTTGGTTGCTATTTTGATGCTCTTCAGTATAAAGACAAAAAACATTTCTTTTTTGGGTTAAATCTAAGTCTTCCAGTTCCATTCCTGTGGCGATAACGCTGTTTTGTAAAGGAGTTAAAGTACCATAATAAAAATCCTTTACTAACGCATCTTTAGCATTTCCGGCAACATTATCGTCAGTTCTTGTATTTCCTGTAACAAAATAAATTCTGTGATCTGCAGTATACATTTGACTTATATACATGTCGCTTACCCATGATTCTTCCAGGGCGAAAATTTTTTCCATCGCACCATCAGGAACGGTCCTGTCAATTCGATGGATACCGGAACCATTGCCTACAAATAAATAATCTGAATTATATGAAGAGGGATGATAAAATTTATTGACAAAGCGCATTATTTCATGGTTGCTGATATATTGGTATGAATATTCATTTAAATCTGAAATAGAGGCTGGCGCAATATCCGGTGCCTTCCAAACACCTGCGACATCAGAGCCTAAATAAAAGTCATAATTTCCGCTCGAATTTAAGTCCGCGTATATGGCTCTTACCTGACCTCCACCTCCGGGTCCAAGCTGAGTCCAAGTTTGAGCTTTTACATTCATCTGGAATGCTAAACAGGTAGCTGATGCAAGCAACACCTTACAGATTGTTAGTTTCATTTTCATTTTATTTTTTAGGTTTCAAAATTAGATTGGGTACAGTATTGATTAAATAATAAATTGCAAACAAAAGTCTGTTATTTCAGAATATTAATTTTCTTTTTTATCACTTCATTATTAATTCGTGCTTCCAGGTAATAAATACCTTTTGCAAGATTTGATTCTTTAATTACAACAGTTTGTCTTTTATCCATGCTTCAATGGTGAAATTACCGGTATCAATTGTATTGGAATAATTGGGAACTGTTACAATTTGCTGTGATCCTCCTGTAAAGTACAATCCGTTTAAACTAAGCTGAGAGAGTGAATTTGAAGAAACAAGTAAACTACCAATATAAAAAATATTTTTTTTCATAACACTTTCTTTTAAGTTGTTTTGACTAGCTATAAAACCTTTTGATTAATTCCATCAGCTCTAATCCGGGCTTCTACTGTAAACCGGTGTTCCTACTACGCTATAAAAAGCAGAAGGAAAGGGAATTTGAACATAATCATCAACACCGTCCAAACGTAATACGGTGAGGCTGATTTGGCTGTGACATTGAAATAAAGTAAATAGGGCAAACAGCAGTAACAGAATTCTTTTCATGAGTTAGTATTGTGATTGTGGCAATAATAAAATATTACTGCGATAACCACAATACGATAAAAGTATTAATTTTATTAAGCTTATAAGAATCTATTTCTTCTATTTCCATGTCAATTCTGAAATTAATTTTAGAAAATTTTCAAAAGAAAGAACCATTAAAGGAAAAATGCTGGCGTAAAAATTGACAAGTTAAGCAGGGAAGTGGACAAAAGGAAACAACCATGATTTTATTGAACCGTGAGCTTCTTTGTAAAGGCGCCCACTCTGCCACTCTATTGTAAAAAATAAATTCCTTGTGACATCATGGTGAGATCAATTTCAATTTTATTATGAGAAAGGATATTTTTTGAACTACCTTTTGCTTTAGAGTATTCATTATTCTTAACTCATTGAACTTTTGATTCTTTAAATTTTTTATAATTTTTATTCGAAAGAGGTTATCAAAAATTGATCATTGAAAAACAAAAGTGAGAGAAAAGATAGTATTTTTAACTTAGAGTTTGGTAATTTTTCTAATATTACTCTGATTGTTTAATAAGATTCATTTTATTTGCATTCAACTGCGAATAAGTGCTTTTTTAAAGAAAATGACTGCAATAAAAATAAATCATTTATTAGGGATTACTGCAAAAGTCAGGAATGTTTTACCTATGTTTTACCTGAAAAATCAAAACCCTCGCAAATTATTCATTTGCAAGGGTCTTCGATTTATGGTTGCGGTCGGGACGGGGCTCGAACCCGCGACCCCATGCGTGACAGGCATGTATTCTAACCAGCTGAACTACCGAACCGTTTTAATTTTGGGACGGCAAAAATAGACAAATTTTGATATTGGCAAATTGATCCGGCAAATAAAAATCCCGAAGCACTTTAA
>DATEMK010000256.1:0-3273 GCA_035275625.1 Bacteroidia bacterium | reverse complement strand
AATGCGCGGATGTTTTCAGCGAAGCCCAGTCTTCTTTTTTCAGATTTTCTTCTATTGCACCCAACAGTGAAGGAGCGTTTTGAAGAAACATATTAATATATTTTGAATTCTTTTCTTTGTTTCCGCCCGTAAAGGAATTAAGAAAGGTGAGGTCAATGATTTCGTACATCAGGTGAGGTTTAATGTTAAAGGTTCGGCTTACTCTTTTTTTAACAGCAGGCTGCTGATTTTATTAAATAAATCTTCGGGATCGAAAGGTTTGGCTATGTATGAATTCATTCCCGAATCAAAACATTTTTCAATTTCTTCTTTTATAACATTGGCAGTCATAGCCATAATAGGAATATCTTTTACAGGTGCGGGAAAATTACTCCTGATGAACTTGGTGGCTTCATAGCCATCCATTTCCGGCATCTGGATGTCCATAATGACAAGATCATACGCATTCTTCCTCAGCATATCCACCGCTTTACGCCCGTTATCCGCCACATCAAGCTGTATGCCTTTAATAAGGTCCTGGATAGTATCTGTTGCCACAATCTGGTTGAACGGATTGTCTTCCACAAGAAGAATTTTTTTTGTTTTCAGCACATCCAGGACATACGGATCAGGATTTCTTACTTTTTCCTCTTTGGTCATTTCAGAACCCGCCTGGTAAGGTAAAATAAAGCTGAATGTGGACCCCACCCCCAGCGTGCTTTTAACATGAATGCTGCCGGCCTGCAATTCGACTAATTGTTTGGAGATGGTAAGCCCCAGGCCTGTTCCGCCATATTTGCGGGTAGTGTCGCTGCTTGCCTGCGTGAAGCTTTCAAAAATTTTAGGAACTATTTCTTCTGCAATCCCGATTCCGGTATCGGTTACCGAAAATTCAATCCACACTGTTTTATTTTCTTCTTTCTGCTTTTTACATTGGATGGTGATGGTTCCTTTGTCGGTAAACTTAATGGCATTCCCGGCAAGGTTAAGCAGCACCTGGCTGAGCCTGACAGGATCGCCAATGATCATAGGCGGAAGAGACGGGTCAATTTCGGTGACCATGTGCAATCCTTTGTCTTCGGCTTTGAACTTAAGGGTGGTATGCACCAGGTTGACGGTTTGCTGCAATGAAAAATGAATGCTTTCAAAATCAATTTTGCCGGCTTCGATTTTTGAAAGATCAAGAATATCGTTGATGATGACTAAAAGATTTTCAGAGGAATGTTTAATGGCATTGATGTATTTTGACTGCTGCTCATTCATATTTGTTTTGAGCAGCAGGTTGGTCATGCCGATAACCACGTTCATGGGCGTGCGTATTTCATGGCTCATGTTGGCGAGAAACTGCTGTTCAAATTTTTTTGCTTCTTCCGCCTTGGAGCGCTCTAATTCGGCAATCTTTTTTTCTTCAATGGTTTTTACCAGCTGCTCCTTCGCCTCCATTCCCTGCTTGATAATATTTATTTCGGAAAGGGTTTTGTTGATGGTGGTTTCGAGGTCGTTAAAATCAATCGGCTTGGTGAGAAAATCAAAGGCACCGCGGTTCATGGCTGTGCGGATATTTTCCATATCTCCATACGCTGAAACAACCACCGCTTTGTAATGGTTTTCTTTTTCCTTGATTTTTGAAAGCAGCGTAAGGCCGTCCATCACCGGCATATTGATGTCGGTGAGCACCATGTCAAGATCCTTGTTGTTGTCAAGCTTCTGCAATGCTTCAACGCCATTGCTTGCAAACTCAAACTGCAGTTCATTGCTCCGTATCCGGTGACGGAATTTTTGCCTGATCAGCAACTCCAGGTCGGCTTCATCGTCCACGACAAGTATTTTACTGATATTCATTTATTTTACGGAGCAGTTTGTTGTTTTTTATTGCTCTGCCGGGGATTTTTAAAGAGTAAAGATAAGAAACCTGTTCAAAATTACACTTTAACTTTATTATTTAAAAATTGACCATGAACAAATGACCAATGACCAATGACCAATTTCCAATGACCAATTTCCAATGACCATCACCTTAATTTATACTCATGATCTTTTCTTTCAGCAAATTGAAGTCAATCGGTTTGGTGAGAAATTCATCCGCTCCGTAGCCCATGGCTTTTTCGTAATTGGAATTATCGCCATAAGCGGTGATCATCATGACACGGAGCTGCGGGAATTTCTCTTTCGTCTGGCGGAGCAGCTCAAGCCCCGTCATACCCGGCATGTTGATGTCTGATAATACGAGGACGAGATCAAATGGTTCGAGCGTTGACATGAAGCGCAGGGCTTCTTCGCCTGAGAAGGCGAAATGAAATTGCAATTCATGTTCGCGGATGTCTTTCCTGAATTTCTGAACGAATAACGGCTCTACATCCGTTTCATCATCCACTACTAAAATTTTAACCATATTTTTATTTTGAAATGGCACTAAAAGTAGAAAAAAAATTTTATCCGGCAGGAAGTTATGATTGAATAGAATATATTTCGTCCCTGACGGGACTTCTAAATGATCAATCAAACTATTACTACCAATATTTTGTGCCTGCGGCACTGTGCAGCTAATCCCGTAGGGATTTAATATTGGTAGAAAACAAAAAGACGATTTGCTTTGAAGTCCCGTAAGGGACGAAATATATTTTATTTATAAGAGGAGAAAATTGCTTTTCGGGCACCCCTGTGTTTTGCAATCTGCAGGGATGCAGGATTCATTTTCTTTTTGCGTAAATCATTATTGTACCTGCCGACATGTCATGAATAGCTCTCTTGTATTTGTTTGAAGTGACTGTGAAAAAGGAAATAATTCCTAATAAAAGTTTTACGATAAAACGAAGATATGATTGAAAAATATTAATGTGTTTTTCCCGGTTTCGAAACCTTCTTACCCGTATCCCGGAAATATAATTTCCTATGGTACACCCGAATGCCATGCTACATGGCTCGTATAAAAAAAACAATCCAAACAATAAAAATCCTCTTAATGCGCCCGTACTTTTTTCATCTGTATTTGCCAAAAGCTGGCTGAAGATCACCATGCAAAGAATAATAAAAACCTGGTCAACAATAAGTGACTGAAATCTCCTGACTAAAGGAGGAAAGTTCTCCTGGTTAACCGGCTCATCTATTACCTGATTTTCTGTTTCCTTATTTTTTGTTTTTGGAGAAACTTTTTTTTCCTGTTCCGGATTAACAGCGGGCCTTTCTAATCCAAAGAGATCTTTGTCGTGGTAGAATTCAACAGGTTTTTCTTCCTGCTCATCATTATTGGAATCAGTGTTGGTCATGATTAATTGTGGGCTAAGCGGGAGTTTT
>DATEMK010000255.1:0-4073 GCA_035275625.1 Bacteroidia bacterium | reverse complement strand
TAAAAAAATAAATCAGAATTATTTTACCGGGAATAATTCGGAGCCTCCTTCACAATCGTCACTCCATGCGGGTGACTTTCGCGAACTCCGCTTTGCGTAATGCGGATGAAACGCGCATTTTGCAATTCCTTAATATTCTTTGCACCGCAATAACCCATGCTGGCGCGCAAGCCTCCCACTATCTGGTACATTTCCTCTGCCAAAGAACCTTTATGCGGAACCCTTCCGACAATTCCTTCAGGCACAAGTTTCCTAATATCATCTTCCGCATCCTGGAAATAACGGTCTTTAGAACCCTCCTTCATTGCCTCAATAGAACCCATTCCGCGAATGGCTTTAAACTTTCTTCCTTCAAAAATGATTGTTTCACCCGGTGATTCTTCAACGCCCGCAAAAATAGAACCTGCCATAATCGAATGTGCTCCCGCTGCAATGGCCTTTGGAATATCGCCCGTAAACCGGATGCCGCCATCAGCAATCACAGGAATGCCCGAATCTTTTACCGCCTTTGCCACTTCATACACAGCCGAAAGCTGCGGCACACCCACTCCTGCAATAACCCGCGTGGTACAAATGGAACCGGGGCCAATCCCGACTTTTACAGCATCAGCACCGGCTTTGATCAATGCAAGAGCGCCTTCAGCCGTACCTATATTTCCGACAACCGTCTCCACTTTAGGAAAATGTTTTTTAACTTTTTTCAATGCTTCAATCACTCCCCGCGAATGACCATGTGCCGTATCAATCACAATGGCATCCACACCTGCGTTGACCAATGCCTGCACGCGTTCCACAATATCGGCAGTGACTCCAACGGCTGCCGCTACCCGTAATCTTCCCAGTTTATCCTTGCAGGAATTCGGTCGCGATTTAAATTTTAAAATATCTTTATAAGTGATAAGCCCTATCAGCTTTCCCTCTTTATCCACTACAGGAAGCTTTTCAATTTTATAATCCTGCAGAATAACTTCCGCCTTTTCAAGACTTGTTGCTCCTTTTGCAGTAATGAGTTTTTCTTTTGTCATGACCTCATTCACCGGGCGGCTCATCTTTTTTTCAAAACGCAAATCACGGTTGGTAAGAATGCCAACTAATTTTTTATTTCCGTTAATAATAGGAATGCCGCCAATGCCGTTTTCACGCATAATCTCCTGCGCCTGCCCGATAGTAGCATTTTCATGCAGGGTGATCGGGTCCTGTATCATGCCGCTTTCAGAACGTTTTACTTTCCGTACTTCGGCAGCCTGGCTTTCTATGGTCATATTTTTATGCAGCACGCCAATACCGCCTTCCTGTGCAATCGAAATGGCAAGGGCAGATTCGGTAACTGTATCCATTGCCGCAGAAATGATCGGGACATTTAATTTAATATTTCGTGTGAACAGGCTGCTCACATCCACATCGCGCGGCAATACTTCGGAATATGCAGGGATTAAAAGCACATCATCATAAGTAAGCCCTTCACCAATAAATTTATCTGTGGGTTTCATGGAGTTAGATTTAAAATCTATTTATTGGCGGTCAAAATTACTAAAAAATGTACGATCCCGATAAATCGGGACAAGTTGTACGATGTACAATGTACAATTTAGGGTTCAGATTAATGACCAATGATTAATGACCAATGATCAATGACTAATGATCAATGACGATTAACAATTTATCAATTCAACAATTTAACAATTTAACAATTTTTATTTCCCTACATTTGCCATTGTAATTTCAATTTATATAATTTTGATGAATATAAACCTGAGAAAAATGCACTACACATTAGACAAAAACGAAAAATACGCTGTGATCAAATTGCATGAGCAAAAGCTCAATACTCTTATAGCAGCAGAACTCAAATCAGAATTGTTAATCATCAACAGCCAGGGATTCAACAATATGATTCTTGATCTGACCGATACGCAGTATTGTGATTCATCAGGACTGAGCGCCATCCTTGTCGGGAACCGCGTTTGCCGCAACGGAAGCGGAGCCTTCATCATCACCGGCTTGTCTGAGGCAATAAAAAAACTGATATCTATTTCACAATTAGAACAGGTATTAAACATCACTCCAACGCTGCCCGAAGCAGTTGATCTTATTTCCATTGATGAAATAAAAAATAATTAATTAATCACATTTTAAAATCATCCACATGACTAAAAAATTATACGCAGTAATCTTCCTGTTTTTTATTTTCATAAATGCTGACAGGAGTTTCGCTCAATGCACTCCCAATCCGAATAACACCAATTTAATTACACCTGACACTGTAACCAATTTTGTGTCAGGAACAGTTGCCATCCCTTATACACAAATTGTCTATTTGCATCCTCCCAGCGATACCACTGTGATGATAGGAACCATTCCGGTAACTATTGACCCTGTTGACAGCATTGTTCTTAACAGCATAACCAATCTTCCTCCCGGATTATCTGTAGCCTGCAATCCTTCCAATTGTAACTTTTTAGGTGGCGTAAGCGGATGTGCAAAAATTTCCGGAACTCCTACTACAGCAGGCACCTACATTTTAAATATTATTGTTACCTCTTACGGCAAGGAAGCTACTTTCGGATTTTCGGTTTATCAAACAGATACGATTCAATCGTATCATATAACTATCAATGTAAATTCGGGCATCCCCGTTTATGACCAGTCAAACTTTCAATTGATTGAATTCGGACCCGACCCTGTCCAGGAAAAGCTGACGCTTAAAATAAATTCTCCAAAACCCGTTGATGCTGATTTTTCCATATTTAATATTCTCGGAAAAAGTGTTTATAACAAATCAACATCGTTGAAACAGGGAATTAATACAATTGATTTTAATGCTAAAAATATTTCTGCAGGGGTCTATATTTTAACACTGAAAAAAGAACCTTATCTTTTAACAAGACGATTTGTTATCGGGGGTAAATGAAGTTTGAAGTAACCATTTTAGGAAGCAGCTCCGCAACACCCATTTATACAAGACATCCGACCGCCCAGGTACTTAATGTACGTGAGCGGTTTTTTTTGATTGACTGCGGTGAAGGCACCCAAATGCAAATGATGCGCTACAAAATAAAAATGCAGCGCATCAGCCATATTTTTATCAGTCATCTTCACGGTGATCATTATCTCGGCCTGATGGGAATGCTTTCCACCATGCACCTCCAGGGAAGAATCACAGAGCTTCACCTGTACGGGCAGCAGGACCTGATGGATGTTCTTGAAATGCAATTGAGATTGTCAAATACCATCCTCCGCTATAATTTAATTTTTCATTCAGTGCGGCATTACGTAAGCAGCCTTATTTTTGAAGATGAAGATATTCTTGTGCGAAGCATTGTTCTCAATCACCGCATTCCCTGCACAGGTTTCCTGTTCCGTGAAAAGCAAAAACCGCGTAAGCTGCTCATTAATAAAATGCAGCAATATAATATTCCGTTCATTTATTTTAATAAAATTAAAAACGGGGAAGATTATGAAGATGATTTTGGAAACATTATCAAAAACGAGGAGCTTACTGTGCCTGCGCCTCCGCCACGTTCTTATGCATTTTGTTCGGATACCATGTATGATGAAAATATTTTAAATGATGTTCGCGGTGTGGATATTCTTTATCATGAAGCAACTTTTTTGCATGACATGGCAGAACGTGCAAAAGCAACCTATCATACCACCAGCCTCCAGGCGGCAGAGCTTGCAAAAAAAGCAGAAGTGAAAAAACTATTGATAGGACACTTTTCAGCCCGTTACAAAAACCTCTCACTCCTGCTGGATGAAGCAAAAAGTGTTTTTCAAAATACAGAACTGGCTTTGGAAGGATTGAGATTCGCGATCTGAATTTTAGATTTTGCGGAGAGGGAGGGATTCGAACCCCCGGTACCTTGCGGCACACCTGATTTCGAATCAGGCACATTCGACCACTCTGACACCTCTCCGGAGAAAAATAAGTTTAAGGTTTAAAGTTTAAGGTTTGAGGTTTGAGGTTTAAGGAGCCACTAATTTCCTGCCTGCCGGCAGGCAGGCACTAATTATACTAATTAAAATATTCGTGTTAATTGGTGTAATTCGCGGCATTGGTTTAAGGTTTAAGG
>DATEMK010000254.1:0-12100 GCA_035275625.1 Bacteroidia bacterium | reverse complement strand
AAAAAAATATTGGGAATCCAAACAGCAAGGAGTGCCGGGAAATTGGCATTGATGGCAAACGTCTGGCTGATCTGCATGAACATGATGTAAGTGAAGCTTAACAAAATTCCAAATCCGATTTGTATTCCGATACCTCCGCGCACCTTCCTGCTTGAAACTGAAACTCCGATGATGGTCAGAATAAATGTGGCGAAAGGCAAAGATGTTCTCCGGTAACGTTCCACATCCATAAAAGTAGTGTTTTCCGCCCCGTGCAGTCTTTCTTCGTTGATATAATTTCTCAGTGCAGGCGTATCCATTGTTTCAATATTATTTTCTCTTCGCTGAAATTCTTCCGGCTTAAAAGAATAGATGGTATCAAAACTTACACCCTGGATAAGTTTTTCATGCATGCCATTAATTTCACGGATAGCATAATTTTCAAGCTTCCATTTTGAAAGCGTGCTGTCCCATACAATCCTGTCAGACATAAGCTTGTAATATAATTTTCCATCTTTAAATTTTTCATAAGAAAACTGGTAACCAATATTGTCAGAGTTATTGTAGCTTTCGAAAAAAATAAAATTGCCGGGACTCAGCTGCCGGTGAATATTTCTGTAAATAAATTTAAAAGGGTTTTTAATGTACCTGTTTTCAAATTCCAGCCTCACTTTTGTTGAATGAGGAATTACCCAGTTATTGAAATAAAAAGCCAGTGAAGCAATTACTGTTGCAGCAACCATGTAAGGAACAATAAGCCTTTTGAAACTGATCCCGCTGCCAAGAATAGCCACTATTTCCGTATTGGCTGCCATTCTTGACGTAAAAAAAATAACTGAAATAAAAACAAACAGCGGTGAAAAGAGATTGGCAAAATAAGGAATGAAGTTCAGGTAATAATCAAATACAATTGCTTTAAAGGGCGCCTGCTTTTCGAGGAAGTCATCAATTTTTTCTGAAATATCAAACACTACCGTTATGGAAAGAATCAAAGCAAGCGCAAAAAAGAATGTGCCTAAAAACTTTTGAATAATGTAGCGGTCGAGAATTTTTATCATCAGCGAATACGAATCTTAATCATCAACGAATACGAATCTGTACGAATTTACGAATTGAATATTTTAGTTTTTCACAATCTTTCTCCTAATTGTTTCACCATTATGTTTTTCCATTCAATAAAATTTCCTTCTATAATTTTTTTCCTGGCTTCGTTCACTAACCATAAATAAAAAGAAAGATTGTGCAAAGTTGCAATCTGTGAAGCAAGAATTTCTTTGCTTATGACAAGATGCCGCAAATACGCTTTGGAATAATAAGTATCAACAAAGGATGTTCCTTCTTCATCCACAGGTGAAAAATCATCTTTCCATTTTTCGTTGCGGATATTTATGATCCCGTTTTTTGTAAACAACATTCCGTTTCGTGCGTTTCGTGTTGGGATCACACAATCAAACATGTCAATACCAAGAGCAATACATTCAAGAATGTTGACCGGTGTTCCAACTCCCATCAGGTAACGCGGTTTTTTTACAGGAAGTATTTCACAAACATGTTCTGTTATTTCATACATAACATCGGCAGGCTCTCCGACTGATAAGCCGCCAATGGCATTTCCATCACGATTCATTTCTGAAATAAATTCAGCCGATTGTTTTCTTAAATCTTTATAAATGCTTCCCTGTACAATGGGAAATAATGTCTGCGAATGTCCGTATAAGGGTTTTTGATTGTCAAAATGTTCACAGCACCGTTGCAGCCAGCGATGTGTGAGGTGCATGGATTTCTCCGCAATTTTATGTTCGCATGGATGCGGAGTGCATTCATCAAATGCCATAATTATATCGGCACCGATTTTTCGCTGGATATCCATCGAAGTTTCAGGGGAGAAAAAAAGTTTTGATCCGTCAATATGAGACTGGAACGTTACCCCCTCTTCCTTTATTTTCCTGATTTCAGCCATTGAAAAAACCTGGTAACCTCCGCTATCAGTTAAAATCGGCTTGTTCCAATTCATGAATTTATGAAGCCCCCCGGCTTTTTCTAAAATTGAAATTCCGGGGCGAAGGTTTAAATGATATGTATTTCCTAAAATAATCTGCGCTTTAACATCTTCAGCCAATTCTTCCTGGTGAACAGCTTTAACGGAACCTGCGGTTCCAACCGGCATAAAAATGGGAGTTTCAATATTACCATGATCTGTTGTAATTATTCCTGCACGGGCATTTGAGCTGAGATCCTTTGCTGAAAGTTCAAATTGCATAAAATTTTATAAACATTCCTTGTTAATATCTTGTCAAAGGTAGAAATATTGTAACAGCACTTCATTTTAGTTTTGCTGTCAATAAGAGCCGTAGAAAATTTTCTTATAAATGTCAATGAATGTTGAAATCGCAGGGAAAATTCTGCTTGCTTTATTTTCAGTTTTTTTCCTCGTACAGCTCATTTATTATTTATTTATTTTCAGCAAGCTTGCTTTTTTCAAAAAACAACCGGCCGTTTCAAAGAACGATCCTGTTTCGGTGATCATTTGCGCACGAAATGAATTAAAGAACCTGAGAAATAATCTGCCGCTGATCCTTGACCAGGATTACCCCGATTACCAGGTCATCGTGGTGAACGACTGTTCGTGGGATGATTCCGGCAAAGCTTTGGAAGAGTATGAAGATGCTTATCCGCATTTGAAAGTTGTGACCATACAGGAACAGGAACGGTATAAGCACGGAAAAAAATTTGCTCTCTCTCTTGGTATAAAAGCTGCCGTTAATGAAATTCTTTTATTCACTGATGCGGATTGCCGCCCGGCAGGAAAAAACTGGCTGAGAGAAATGACAAAAAATACCAGCGAAATAAAAGATATTGTAATTGGCTATGGAGCGTATGAAAAAACTTCCGGCTTATTAAATAAATGGATCCGGTTCGATACGGTTTTTAATGCCATTCAATATTTATCGAGTGCAATAAGTGGAAATGCATACATGGGAGTGGGGCGAAATTTATGCTACAAACGGTCTTTGTTTTTTAAAAATAAGGGATTTGCAAACCATTACCATATTCTATCAGGTGACGATGATTTGTTTGTAAATGAAACGGCTACTTCAAAAAATGTTTCTGTTGAAATTACTCCTGAATCTTTCACCCTTTCAAAACCCAAAGAATCTTTTATCGCCTGGTTAAACCAGAAAAAAAGACACATAAGCACCGGAAATTTTTATAAACCAAAGCATAAGTTTATGCTCGGTGTATTTTATTTCAGCCATATTTTCTTTTACCTTACATTGATTGCGTTAATAATTCTGAAAGTTAAACCCGAAATTGTAATTTCAGTTTTCATTTTGCGTTTGCTTATTCAATTATTTATTTTCGGAAAGAGCATGCAAAGGCTGAAAGAACTTGACATTCTCTGGTTAGCGCCCATCTTTGATTTTTGCATTATATTAATTTATCCTATTTTAGCAATCTCAAATCTGTTTATAAAAAACAAAAAATGGAAGTGAAGCAGCGCCCGAAAACAAAAGGTCCGAAAATAAAAATGAATCCGAATCTGTCAGACAAAGCCGTGAGGGATTATCAATTGGTGCGAACAGCGATTGATAAAAGTGACCAGAAAGCTTACGCTGAACTGATGTCGCTTTACAAAGACTCCATTTATTTTATGCTGCTGAAAATGGTCAATAACCGTGATGACGCGGATGACCTCACGATAGAAGCTTTCGGGAAAGCATTTAAAAATATCAAACAGTATACCCCTGATTATGCATTCAGCACGTGGCTGTTTAAAATTGCAACGAACAACTGTATTGATTTTATCCGCAAGAAAAGAAAGCAGACACTCAGCATAGATAAGAACATTGATACAGACGAAGGCGGAGAACTGAATATTGATATCCGCTCCGAACTTCCTGACCCGGTGGAGGATTTAATGAAAAAGGAAAAAGTAATCCGTATGCGCGAGGTGGTGGAAAAACTGAAACCGCGTTATAAACAACTGGTAGAGCTTCGTTATTTCCAGGAATTATCTTACGAAGAAATTTCAGACGAATTAAAGCTTCCTCTCGGAACCGTGAAAGCCCAGCTATTTCGCGCCCGCGAGTTTTTATACCAGATCATGAAAAACTCGGAGCATAAGTTGTGAGGATGAAAGTTTAAAGTTTGAAGTTTAAAGTTTAAAGTTTTTGACTTCAAACCATGAGAGATTCTTCCATCATTTTAAAATATTTTCCTGACCTGGACGAAAAGCAAAAGAATCAATTTGCTGCTTTGTTCGATTTGTATGAAGAGTGGAATAATAAAATTAATCTCATTTCTAGAAAAGATTTTGAATTCTTTTACGAAAGGCATGTGCTGCATTCCCTTGCTATTGCCAGAATAATTCAGTTCAATAAGGATGCTGAAATAATGGATGTGGGAACAGGAGGCGGTTTTCCCGGGATTCCATTGGCGATTTTATTTCCCGCTGCAAAATTCACACTGGTGGATTCCATTGAAAAAAAAATAAAAGCGGTGAATGGAATTATCGCTGCATCGGGTTTGACAAATGTGAATGCAGTTTGTACGCGTGCAGAAAAAATAAGCCATCAGTATGATTTTATTATCAGCCGTGCAACTGCAACAATTGATGAACTGGTAAAATGGACAAAAGGAAAGTACAAGAAAACAAACCAGCATACATTGCCGAATGGGTTAATATGCCTGAAGGGCGGGGATCTTACAGATGAAGTAAAAGAATATAAAAACAGGGTGGAAATTTTTGAAATAAAAGATTTTTTTAAGGAAGAGTTTTTTGAAACAAAGAAAGTTGTATTCGTTAATGCCTGACAAGGCGAACTGTTATAACCCTGTCTTTATTTTCAAGTGAAGCAATCAGCCGCTAAATTCTCAGCAACAGGTTTACAGGATGCGCTTTAACTTTTAAAAACATCCTTATAACTTATAAAAGAAAAACTGACAGTTGTTTATGAATGGCTGACAGTTATCGAAGTTATGCTGAGAGTTTTCAAATGAGGGCTGTGATTTATTAAATAAGAACTGTGACTTACTAAATGAAAGCTGCGACTTATTAAATAAGAGCTGTGACTTATCAAATGAATGCTGCGACCTATCAAATAAGAACGGTGATTTATCAAATGTGCGCTGCGAGTTATCAAAAAAATGATGTATCAGTTGCCATTTTTTTTGAAAACGATTGAGAGAGCGTTAGTTATAAAAACGGGTATTAATTAAATACCGGTTAACATCCATGAAAATGCCGCTGTTATTGAGTTTCAAAGCCTGGTCTAAAATATTTTCATGCAAATTGCCAACTTCGTTTTTCAGCCGTTTGCCCACACGACTTTACCATTTACGCAGGAAATATTTGCTTTTGCCAAACGTATAATCCTGCATGTATTCCTGCATTCGTATTATATAGTAAATTGAAATGGCATATTATATGCCTTTATATATATATACTATTAATTTGATTAAACCGTTCATACTAACAAAGCGTGAAAAAGATACAGAGCATCTATAATGTTATGAGAGATGAAAAAGCTCATAAAATCACTTGCAGAGCAGAGCGATTTACGGTTAGTGAAGTTTGTACAACATGGAAATAACAGGGCTTTCGCAGCACTTGTTATGAGGCATTCGCCCGACCTCCGGGGTATTGTTCATGGAATTTTACACAACTATGACGATGAACGGGATGCCGTGCAGGAAGTGTGGAAGATTGCACTCCCGAAATTAAGAAAGCATATCTACAGGGAAAACGGACATTTTGCAGAATGGCTTCATACACTAGCTTTCCGGATAGCGAAAAGAATTAAGAAAAAGGAAACTCATTATGTTCATTACCCGGTAACGGATACCTATTTTCCTGCCGCTGAAGCACTGCCGGGGGAAGAACAGGACGAACAAACCAACCCTCTAACACTTTTAAAAAAGCTAAACCGCAAAATGCGGCTATTAGTTATTCTTCATGCTATACGAGGGATGAGGTTCAGAGATATTTCGGTTCTGACGGGAATTAAGGAAAATGTTGCAAGGGTGCTGTATGGAAGGGCGATAGCTTATTTAAGAAAAGAGATAGTGAAGATGAAGAGCGAAAAATAATTTTAGTTAATGGTGTTGCGAAATGAGGGGCAGGGGTATAGTTACAGTAAACAGGAATAAGCGATAAGTGAAAAGAGAACAGTGAACAGTGAGCAGTGAGCAGTAAGCAGTAAAGAGAAAATAACAGGAAATAGAAAAAAGATATAACAATTTAAAAAGACAAGGTTATGGAAGACAGACAGAGCAGACATGAGAACAGGGACAGAGCGGTGTTAACTTTTATGGACACAGATCCCACCATTTGGAACGGACAAGCGATCATTGTTACCAAGCATGATTTGCTGGCGGACAGCATTCTTGCGATTGATACACTGGCAACGATACAGGAAATGGACATTACAGGAAATGCACAACAGAAGGCGTTTAACCGGCTGCTGATGGCACAAAAAGGAATTGAAATTGCAGGACCGCTTGCGCAGTTTGCAAAGGATAACGGCAACCTTGTGCTGTTCCATGAAATTAATTTTGCTTTCAGCAGCCTTCTTGCAACAAAAGAAACCACTGCGGAACAGCGGAACCAATTAGTGCATGACCGGGCGAATACAAACGTGGCTTCGCTTACGGCAGGCGGATACGGAGTGAACGCGGCAGCCCTCCTTGACTACCAGGTGCTGATAAATAATTTTAAAAACACGATGAGCGCTCCGAAGGATGCCGAAGCGGTTACTATCGCAGCCACAGAGGAACTGGCTCTTGAAGTAAAAGAAGCCGATGACTTTGTGACTGACCTTAAACGGCTGATGAAACCGCTGAAGAGCACTGAACCGGATTTTTTTCTCGGTTTTATGGCAAGCACCAAGATTGTGAATACAGGCTCACATAAGATCTATGCGGATGTTAAGCTGGAGGACAGTGTGACGGATGAGCGGATACCGAAGGGCACGATGAAGGTTGTGGAGCTGAATTTAACTGTTCAAGTGAGCAAGCGGGGAGTGGCACGGGTGAAGGATTCTGAGACGGGTACCTTCAGACTTATTATTGAAAGCCCGAATTATGTTACGCAGACGATTGACAATTTTGTGATGACAGGGAAGAAACCGGCACGGCTGATTGTGAAGATGGTGAAGGTGTAGGGTTGGTATTACAGGGGCTGCGGTTTTCATTTTTTTGGTTAGCCCTCCGGAAACGGAGGGCTTTTTGTTTTTTGGCGAATTGAGAAATTAAATTTACATGCGAAGTGGAGAAATCAGCTGTGAAGACACAAACTGAGGCGAAAATGATTCTATTTTTCGTCTTCCTCATTAAATAAATTAAATTGCTGTGGGCCTTTTTCAGAAGAAAGCTTGATTAACTCTGGAAGAAAACCAAGTTCATCTTCAAGATATTTTTTTACATAGTTCGCATCATGACGAATGCCTGTTTGCAAGAGATTTTGAGCTTCAGATGCGTAATATTTGTCTCGCCTTGTTAAATAAATTTGATCACGCCTGAAAAGAGATTTATCCATAATATGAGTGTTATGGCTTGCTAAAATTAATTGTGATGGTAGAAGAGAATTTGGTGTTCGCAGATAAAAATATTTGATAATAAATGAAGCTAGCTTTGGATGTAATCTTGCAGTGAATTCATCCATCACTAATATTTTTCCATGTAAAATCGCATCAATAAATGGACCTGCAATCGCAAACATTTTTCTCGTCCCTTGCGATTCCTCGTGTCTTAAGTCAAGTGTTTCCGATGAAATAACATTACCAGCTTCGTCAAAAACATCATATACTGTTTGGATAAGATAATTTTCAATTCTACGTAAATAAGATTTTCTTGCGGCTTTTGGCAAGGTTTCCAACAATGTAGGATCAATCTCTTTTTTTTGAAAGCGTAAATCTTTAAAGCTCAATCCTGCCGTTTTTAAAAAATTTAAAATTTCAAATTTATACTCAGGATTCTCCATCATTTTTGCTGTCACTGATTCAAAAGCAAATGTATCATTGATAAAAATTATTTTTTTCTGAATATTTAGCAATTCAAGAATTGATATTGCTATCTTAATGTTAAAAAGAGCAGCAACAGAAATAAAGAGAGCGTTAGGTCGAACAAATTGTTCGATGTTATGGGCTTCTCCAAACCGATCTTCAATTACAATGCTATTAAATGTGCGAGTAAAAAGAATGTATTCACGGGTTTTAGCAATTTGAATTAATTGTTCATAATGAATTTTTTCACTGTCAACAGAAAGAACATACTTGTACCGTAAATCACCGATCAAAAATTTAATTTCGAATGAAGAAGGTTTTTTAATAGTTGCCTCATTGAATTTAAAATAAGAAACATCAATGGCTTCGTTGATTTGGCTCTCCTTTGCTGAATTGCTGATAAAATCGATAACAAAGCGTAAGGCTTCAATAAAATTTGATTTTCCACTTCCATTTGGCCCGAATAAGATAATGGCTTTTAAGACTTTTAAATCATGAAAAGCGGTTTGATAAGTATTTGTTAATACAGAGTCTCTTATTGAAGCAGCTTCAAAACTGATTGTTTGTTTTTCCTTAAAGGAAAGATAATTACTGACAGAGAAGCTTAAAATCATATTATTGTCATAATACTTTTATATTATCTTGCGCATTTATATGTCAATTTGTCATTTTTAAGGAGATTTAAACAAAATGTTAATAATTTTCAATTTCACGCATATTTTTAACACTTCGAGTGTAATAGTATAAATTAATTTGCTGCATTTGCGCTTTTAGCGCACTAAATTAAAATTATTGGCATATTATTTGACAAGCAATCCGCAAATTTAAATCAAAATTATGGAAAAAAACTACTATTTAATCCTAAATGTTTCTCAAAGGACATCAGCCATGGATATTAAAAAAGCATACCATCAACTTTGTCGGAAATATCATCCGGATGCAAATAATGGTTCAAAAAAACAAGAGGAACAAATGAAGTTTGTCAATGAAGCATATGAGGTTTTGTCCGATGAAATCAAGCGCAAGGCCTATGATGAAAAGCTGATTGCTTCAGAAACAACAAAATTGCGTTTTGGAAAGCAACAGGCTGAAATGAAAAAAGCACAAGCGTTTAGCTGGGTTGAATTTTTTTCGCGGGCAGCTATATTTATAGGTATTGTGCTTCTGATTGCTGCGGTAATAAATGGAATGAGTAAAAATCTAAAATCATAAAAATCATGAATAAAGGAAAAAATCAACATGTAGTCCCCACCGAAGATGGCTGGGGAGTTCGAGGTGAAAAGAATGATCGCCTTACAAAAGAATTTGATAACAAAGCAGACGCTATTGATTATGCCAGGGAAATTGCAAAAAATCAGCAAGCTGAATTAGTGATTCATAATCGAGATGGAAAAATCAGCGATAAGGATAGTTATGGCCCGGATCCAAATCCGCCAAAAGACCAAAAACATTGAATGTTAAATAGGAAACAATTAATTATACTATAACAAACTAAAATTTATTAAAAATGAAAAAAGGAAAAGTATTTAAAGAAAAGAAGGAATACATTAAGCAATCAGATGTGCCAGTGATTCCATTGGAAGCTGCTGTAAAAGTGGCTCAAGCCATTAATGATAATTTTGCAGGTTCTTCTGCTGCGCCCCAAGAAATTGCATTGGCTCTTAATATATCTCCAACTAGTTCAAAATGGCAATATTTAGCCGGAGCTGCAGAAGCATATGGTATTACTGATGGCGCGAGCCGGGCAAATGAGATATCCCTTACGGATCTTGGAAGAAGAATCGTTGCTCCAATTGAAGAAAATGATGACATCATTGCCATGAAAGAGGCATGCCTTAAACCTAAAATATTAAACGACTTTTTCTTAAAATACAATAAGCAAAAATTGCCCAAGGATGATATTGCAAAAAATATTATGGCGAATATGGGTGTTAAGAGGGAGAAAACGGAACAAATTTTTGCACTTATAAAAGAAAATGGAAAATTTGTTAAAATAATCCGAGATACTCCGACAGGACTATTCGTATTTCTTGAAACTTTAAAATCAACTCAGATAAATGGCGAAAAAACTGAAAAAACATCTGCTGACCAATTATCCACTAAAGATGGTATGGGAATGAACGAACAACAAATAATAAAAGATTATGAAGAAAAAGATATTCCTGTGACTTCAGCAAATGCATTAATTTCAAAATCAAAAGTTTTTATTTCACACGGAAAAAATAAGAAAATAGTTGATCAGCTTAAGGAAATACTCACTTTTGGCCAATTTGATGTGGTAATTTCCGTAGAAAAGGAATCAACAGCCATTCCAGTACCCGAAAAAGTTTTTACTGATATGAGAGAATGTGATGCAGGTGTTATTCATGTGGAAGGTGAATTAGAACTATTGGATAAAGAAGGGAACGTTCATCACACAATAAATCAAAATGTACTGATTGAGATCGGTGCCGCTATCGCCTTATATGGTAAAAAATTCGTTCTCTTATGTGAACGATCATTAAAATTACCATCCAACTTGCAAGGTTTATATAGATGCGATTATGACGGAAAAGAATTGTCGTATGACGCAACAATGAAATTGCTGAAATCCTTTAATGAATTTAGGGGATAAAAATTAATATTAACTCTTTAAATACATAACATGAATAATAAAATACAGAATTATCAAGGTGGAAACGCGATTTCATTCGGGAATGGAAATTATTTTGTTCAAGCTTTTGGAAGCAGTGCAGATAAAATTTCTTCTGCCATAGCAATTTTACTTTTAATTATTGGCATTGCATTATTAATTAGAACTGCGAAATAAAAATTCTTTAAAGGGCGGCCATTTTAAACATGCTGCCCTTTTTAATCAAAAATTTTAAATGGAAAAAAAAAGATTTTATATAGATACAAGTGGCAACGATGATCAGGCATACCGAGAAGCAATGCAATTCGCTTGTCATCTTGCAGAGGAAAATCCGGAGATAAAAACTGTTATTCTTTTAGCATTATCAAAAAAAAATGTTGGTTGGCTTGATCGTCTTTACGGCTCTAAAATAGTTAAAAACCTTTTTGAAGGAGATACCTTTAAAAATTGCATACCAGTATTTAAAATTGAAACGATAAATACTTACAAAGATACCTATGATACCTCTGAAATAGTTATTTCACTCGGATTACCAGACGAATGGCTTTTCAAAATTGATGATTTTTATTCAGTTAGAGCAATCATTGCAATTCCCTGGTTAAAGGAAGATACTCAAAAGTGGGTCCAAACGTGGGAGCCAGATGAGTTAAGGGGAAATCAAACTGTAGTTGAAGGGTTTCCTGAACCCTCCTGTATTGTTATAAAAGCAATGATCGAACTTACTGGTTCAATTAATATGTCCACGGGTATTACTCATCCGAGTGATGAACGTCTTGCGAAGACGATCATACTTTCATTGCATAAATACGAACCAGAACTCAATGGAGATGTTGTTGCGTCATATCTTGTAAGAAAACTTGGATGGGAATCGGAATACGCTAATGAAATGAAAGGACTTATAGATACCTTAAATGCTGGTAAATATTTTAAGGGTGGTGACAGAACAGGGTTACAACACTATTATAAACAGTGGAAAAAACAGTGTTTATAGGTTGATTCTTATTTGCCTCGCATATTGATTGTTCTTTTTTCAATAGTTTCATAGTCCCCCAGTAGGCGTGGTTGTTCCTCGTGTATCTCACAACCCGGCATGTTAATACAGTTTCCTGCCGGGTTTCCGAAATTTCGGTATTGTATAACTCATAAAAATTATTATGGGGTCAAATCAAATGACCGGGTCAATAAACACCCCCCTGTTTCCTTCACTCTGTCGTGTGTACATTTTTATCCAATGTCAAGAGTGAAAAACACCCCCATCCGCACAACATAATGCAGTTTCATAGATTTCATTTTTTATGAGGCGGCTGTGAACGGGTTGAACTTTTCAAAAAATCAAATCACCCGGTTCGCCATTGAGAATGCATCCATATTTTACCCGATCTTGCATAAGCAGCAGCTCAATAAAAATAGCATCTATTATAAACATAAGTGAGATCGTGTTTATTATGCAAGTGGTTTTTGAATGGTTTCAATTAAATACCGGACA
>DATEMK010000253.1:0-5149 GCA_035275625.1 Bacteroidia bacterium | reverse complement strand
AGAAAAATAAAAAAATGCCAGGCCGTTTTTTCTTTCTGTGATAAAAAATAAAAGTTTATATTTGAATCGAAAAAATTAATTAATTCCGATAAACTTACCTTTGTTTTCTAATTAATTCTTAGAATCATTTTTATGTTTTTTCTGAAATTTATTTTGCTGACAGCCTGTAGTTTTGACTCCACTGCTATAACCAATCCATTTATTTAACCAATTAAAATTTTCAAAACCATGAGAGTAAAAATTTCTTTTTTAAGAGACCATTCGTCAGCAAATTCCATTCCGCTGCATCACCAAAAGCTGCTGACCGATTCATTAACCCCTTTCTTTGAAAGCCTGGACACGGACAAAACATTGTGGAACTTCAGTTCGCTCAAAGGAACCTCTAAGATCATGAATGGTTTTATGAGGATGTTATCCTCAAAAGTAACCCTGGTGATTTCGGGAAAAAATAAAGAATACCTTGACCAGGTATTAAAAATGATTTTCGAGCGTCCGTATCTCACGGTGGGTAAAATGAATCTTATCCCCAAGAACTATGACATTATTCCTGATCCGGCCTTCCAGACCAAGATGCGTTACCTGTGTATTTCCCCGCTTATTTTGTTTGACCCTAATAAGGACGTTGATAAAGCGCAGGAGCAGGTGGACCCTACTTCGCACCAGTTCTCTGATATACTGTATAATGATGTGCTGGACAGGATGGAGAAAGCCGGTTATAAAGAAGCCCAGCTCAATGAATTTGCTGAATTTGAATTTATGCCCGACCAGGATTATGTAAATAAAATAAATACTACAGGAAAAAAGTTTGCACGGTTTTATAAATCCGTTTCAGGTCACACCATGATGGGGTACCTGCTTCCCTTTACGCTGCATGCTCACAATGAAGTTCACAAATACATTTGGGAAGTCGGGATGGGAGTGCTTACTGAAGAGGGGTATGGGATGATTGATGTGGTGAAATAGGGTTTAAAGTTTAAAGTTTAAAGTTTAAGGTTGGCTGACGCGATTAAGAACTTTAAACTTTAAACTTTAAACTTTAAACTTTTTTTTTCACATGGTTCGTAAAGCAACAACAGCTTTTATTATTTGTACAATCCTGGTTTTTGCCGGGTATTTTCTTTTCAGAAATGCTGTGCTGCATTTTGTGTTGCATAAGGTACAGGAAAAAATAAAGACAAAATATGAAGCCGGGCTGATCATCGGCAGGGATTATTTTTCAGGTTTTTCTTCTGTTAACCTGGATAGCATCCTGTTGATTCCGCTGGACGGTGATACGCTGTTAAAGATAAATCATATAGCTGCTGATATTTCTTTTTTCAAATTAATTGCCGGGAGGCTTCCTTATAAAAATCTTTCGGCAGACACCATTGCAATTTCCCTTATCAAAAAGGACAGCGCTGATAATTATTCTGCTTTTCTTAAAGGAAAGAAAACAGAAGAGCCGGATGACAGCACGCAGCATGCTGCTGCAGGATACGGAACGGTGTTTAATAATTTGCTGAATAAATTATTTAATTTCCTGTCGGGTGAAATAACGGTTAACAGGCTGACGGCCGACTATTTTTATAAGGATGAAAAAAGGCATTTTATTGTTCCGAACCTGTATTTGAAAAGCAGGGAATTTGACATGGTGATTATAGACAGCTCTTTCGAAAAGCCTGTTCAGTGGAATATAAACGGAATGATTAACAGGAATGAGCGAAGCATTCAGTGCAACGTTGTTTCAGGGAGTGAAATGAAAAAGCTGATCCCTTTTATTAATTCGCAGAGTGAGTTTAAGTATATGCTTGATTCTTTTTCGATGGATATAAATTCCTGCCGCTTTGAAGATGACCGGCTGACGATTGATCTTTCCTACCAGTTTAAAAACCTCCGGCTGAATCATTGGAGAGTAGGAGAGAAGGATGTGAAAATTGATTCATTAAAATTTAACGGGCATTTGTTTGCGGATGAAAACAGGCTCGGGTTTGATACTTCTTCGTTCTTAGAAATGAATAAAATGCTTTTTAATTTTTCGTCTTATTATTCCCGCGACAGCGGTAAAATATTTTCGCTGAAAGTGGATATGCCGGAAACGGATGCACAGGATTTTTTTGAATCCCTCCCGGGAGGAATGTTTAAAACACTGGAGGGAATTAAAGCAAAAGGACAGTTGAGCTATCATCTCGATTTTAAAATAAATAAAAGCAATCCCGACAGCCTTGTGTTTGAATCGGATTTGAATAAATATGATTTCAAGATTACTAAATACGGCTCCACTTATTTCCCGGAGATTAATGGCAGCTTTGTTCACACGGCTTATAATGACAGGGGGCCGGTGCGGACATTTTTGGTGGGAGTTGAAAATTCCTGGTACACTCCGCTTGCTTTGATAAGCGAGAAGCTGAAGAATGCTGTGCTTACTTCTGAAGACGGAGCTTTTTACGGGCATCGCGGGTTTAATGAAGAGGCATTTCGCCAATCCATTGCAACGAATGTGAAAGCCGGAAGATTTTTAAGAGGCGGCAGCACGATCTCTATGCAATTGGTAAAAAATGTTTTCCTGAGCAGGAATAAAACCGTGTCAAGAAAGATTGAGGAAGCATTAATTGTATGGCTGATTGAAAATAATTACATCGTGAGCAAGGACCGTATGTTTGAAGTGTACCTGAATATTATTGAATGGGGGCCTGACGTGTATGGAATTAATGAAGCAGCCGATTTTTACTATGGCAAGAAGCCCATTGACCTGGATTTGCCTGAAAGCATTTACCTTGCCAGCATTATTCCGCATCCGAAATATTTTAAATATTCTTTTGACAGCGCTGGGAACCTGAAGCCATTCATAGCAGGTTATTACCGGCTGATAGCAAATCATTTATTGCGAAAGGAAAAGATTACGCAAACGGAGTTTGATTCTTTGCAGCCCACTGTGAGGCTGAACGGCAGGGCGCTGGAGTTTATTTTGCCGAAGGATACGATGCCGGTGGATTCATCTGAGGAGTTTTGATATATTGAATTATTGTTAATTGCAAAATGTTTATAAATTTGTCCGGATAATAATCGGGATGAAATCTGACTCAATAAAACTTGAACTTATTCAATGGCTGACGGCTTTGGAGGATAAGCAAATTCTGCAATCGCTTTTCTTTTATAAAAACATTCAGAAAAAAACGGATTGGTGGGATACTCTTACCGATGAACAACTGCATGAGATTGAAAAAGGAATTAAAGATATAAAAGCGGGTAAAACAGTTTCGAGCTCACAGGTCTGGCAGAAATATGGAAGAAAGCCTAAACGTTGAATGGTCGGAGGCTGCGGTTGATCATTTAGATTATTTTTACAATTATATTTTTGAGCAATGGTCGTTTAAAGAAGCTGAAAAATTTTTAGACCAGGTACAAGAATTTGAGGCAGTGGTCAGCCGGTTTCCAAAAGGATTTATACAATCTAAAAAAAAGAAAAAGTACAGAATCGGGCTTATCCACCGGCATGTATCTGCCATTTAGCAGGTCAGAAAAAGAAAATTTTTTATTGTGGCGTTGATAGATAACAGGTCAAAACCAAAGTTCAGGTAAAATACTTTTGGTTGACCTGCCTGGTTTCGAACCAGGACTCTTCTGATCCAGAATCAGACGTGTTGCCAGTTACACCACAGGTCAATTTGAGGGTGCAAAGATAAAAGAAGTTTGAAGAAAGTTTATTAACAAAAATATCTTGTTGTAATCTGAATTATAGCTGTCACGATTAACAAAATGAGAACGATTGTATAATCCTTTAACTTCATTTCTTTCGTCCATGTGATTAAATTAACATTTTTGGAAAATCCGGTTACAAACAGAATTATACTTGCTACAGAAAATATAAATCCTAATAACCAAAATCTGTCTTCAATTTGTCCACCTTCGGTCCAACCTGTATAATAGTTTTTGAACAAACTCAAATTAAATGGTATTGAATAAACGAATAAACCTATTGTTATTGCACGATTTTTTTTCCATAAAGCCGCAAATAAAAACATTAAAATATATAATAAGTGTACAAGTAAATCCAAAAAAGACATCCTGGTATCTACTATTATTAAAATCAGAATGATAAAACCAAATGCAACCATGCAGGTAAGGACAAGTCCTCTATATAGCAATTGCCTGTCTGTCATTTTTTTTTATTGAAGTATAATCTTGATAAGATTTATGACAAATGTAATTTAATCAGCCATCTTCTAAAAACAAAAAAAAGACTGCCTTACAGACTAACCTCACCCCTGCCCCTCTCCTAAGGAGAGGGGTAAAAAAAAGACTGCCTTACAGGGCAGTCTTTTTAGCAGATAGGGAAAAGTAAAGGAGATTTTTTTATAAAGGAATGATGTTTTTATTTGGAAGTCTGGTGGGGAATGGGGAAAACTATTTACAATATTTTTCTAATACTGCTTCAACTTTAGTATCGCCAAGTTCTTTTGCTTTTTTCCAATCATCGCAGGCTTCTTTAGCGTTACCAAGTTTATTCTGGCAAACTCCCCTCTGATAATAGGAATCAACAATGTTTTTGTTCTCATCTATTGATTTTGTAAAACTGGAAATAGCTTTTTTATATTTTTCTTTATTATAAAAATCAATTCCATTTTCGTAATTTGACGTAATGTAATTTGAAAGACTAAATTTTATTTGCTGATTATACTGCATCTTAACTTTATGCCCATTTTGAGAGCCGGGACTCCAATTTGGCATGTTTTTAATCAAAGAAATTGCTTCCTGATCTAATGATGTCTCTAAGCCTCTTAAAAGTTTAACATCAAATGGTTTTCCCAAAGTATCCAATGTAAATGTCACGTATACATTTCCTTCTATTCCTTTATTTCTTGTTTCAGCAGGATATTTCAGGTTTGTATGAATATATTTTTCAAGCGCATCTTTTCCCCCGGGAAATTGCGGCATGTTCTCAACGATAGTAAATATTTTGTCTGCATTCGGATCTTTTACTTTTAAAGTATCTTGTGCAAAACACAAAAATGTAACTACTAATAAATAAATTGTTACGACTGTTTTTTTCATTTTTAAGAATTTAGATTTCAAATGTATTCTTTTTACTTCGTTTGGTACAGTACATTTATTTTCTCCTTTCTCCATCAAAACTTCATCCTGAAAAAGGGAATTTTTTTCTCAAATTAAA
>DATEMK010000252.1:0-10396 GCA_035275625.1 Bacteroidia bacterium | reverse complement strand
CTGCCGGATACGTAAGAATTAGATCAAAAACTACAGGTTCAGGTTCGTTTGCATTAAGCCAAATATCACAGCTATTTTCGTCAAGAATTGCCGGCATTCGAGGATGGTTTATTGATAGTAAAAGTTCGTTTGGTTCATGAGTAATGATTGCAAAGGTTTTAACTACTTGTGCGTTGGTTGGGTCTTTCCAGTGATTAAAGATTCCTCCGAAAAAGATTTCTTCTTTTCCTTTCACTGAGAAAAAATAGCGCTTATCGTTTACCCGATCATCTTCCCAAAAGCCCGCTGCACAAACAAGGCAACGCTGTCCATTGTACCATGCTTTTTTCCACGTAGGTTTTATGCGGAGAGAATCAGATCGGGCATTATAAAGTTTCTTGTGGTCCTTAAAATTTTTTGCCCACCCTGGCAGATAACCAAAATTATAATATTCCCGCTGCAAAGTAGTGATAGGAATTACCTGCACTTGTGCACCCGGGTACATTGATTTTGCTTCTGCGGTTTCTTCATCAATCAATCCTTCATCACCAGAAGTTGCTTCAGCAAGTAGTTTTGCTTTTTCCTCCCAAATACCTTTTTCATCTGGAGATAAAGAGGCTAAAGCTTCTGCAAATCCTTTATCATGAATGCTCCGCTTGATATTCGAGCGAATCATTGCTTTGTAGTTGTAGCACATGTTACTGCAAAATTTCTTTTGTTTTTATCTCCCTAAGTTTTTCTTCGTAGTGCTGTTTTAGTTCTTCAAACGTGGCAAAATAATCAACGGTGTTTGCTTCCAAATCAATATCAAGCTTGTTTTCTAAGATGGTTGCAACATCTTCAAAATAGAGCAATACAAAGGGAAGCACTTCTTCGCCTTTGTCAATACTGCCAAAGAACATTGTTTCAAGGCCGTAATAATTGCCATTTATGATTGCTGAATACTCAGGCATCAAATATTTGCTGCTTTCTTCTGTCATCCAATTTTCATACTCATCACAGGATACTTCAACGTTTTCTCCTTCTTTATAAATATAATATTTCACAGATGAGTTTTAAATTTTAAATTTAGGGCGAATTTCGTAAAGAACTAAGAATAAAAAATAAAAATAGAGTGAAAAAAACAATGAAAACTGAAAGAATCAAAAATCAGAATAACAAATAACACCAAAACAATAAAATCAAATGGCAGAAAAAATAAATTGGGCAGAAGCCGTCCAGCCGCTTATCAAAAAGTACAAGGGCAAGCCGCATCCACTGAAATACAAAAACAAATACCAGCTTTTGGCAATGGTTATTCTTTCAGCGCAAGTGACGGATGACTTGATAAATAATCTTGCACCAAAATTGTTTGAAGCATATCCGACTATGGAGGCAATGTCACGCGCTACGGTGGAAGATTTAAATCCGTACATCGGCAAAGTGCGCAGCTTTTTCAAAAAAGCAGACTGGCTCATTCGCATTTCGCAACAGTTCAAAGAGGAAAAGAATATTCCATTAACAATGGACGAATTGATAAAGTTGCCTGGTATTGGAAGAAAATCGGCCAGTGTCATTATGCGCGAAGCGAAGGTAAAAGCTGAAGGCGTCATTGTTGATTTGCACGTTATTCGTGTTGCAGAGAGACTTGGGATAACAAAAAGCGATGAACCAAAAATAATCGAACAGGACATTATGAAAAAAGTCCCGGAAAAAGATTGGGGTGAAATCGGGATGGCGATTTCTTTTCTTGGGAGGGAAATTTGCCGCCCAACCGATCCGAAACATCACGAATGCGTGATGAATTCGGTTTGTGCTTACTATAAAAAAGTAAATTCAAAAAAGAAGCCCGCTAAGAAAAAATGACTGAGAAAATAGATTGGAACGAATCAATTCAGCCGCTCATTGAAAAATACAGGGGTAAAAAATATCCTCTCAATTATGACAACCTCTATCAATTGCTTGTTATGTTAATACTTGCGGCACAGGACAGTGAAAGGAACATAAATAAACTAGCTCCAAAATTTTTTGAATCTTTTCCCAACATGGCTGCACTTGCTAAAGCAACCTCCGATTCACTATTTCCTTTAATAAACAAAGTCAGGAATTTTGGCTACAAAACCACATGGCTTATTAAAGTCGCCCAACAATTAAAGGAAGATAATAATATTCCGCTTACAATGGAAGGGCTAAAGTCCCTTCCAGGCATAAGTCATAAGTCAGCAAACATAATCCTGCATGAATTTGGAAAGGCTCATGAAGGTGTTGTCGTTGATATGCGTATAATCCGCGTAGCAAACAGGCTTGGTATTGCTCCAAGTGCAAACCCTGCAGAAATTGAAAAAGTACTTATGAAAATAATTTCTCATAAAGATTGGTCAGCCGCAAGCTTGTCAATGTCATTTCTTGGAATGGATATTTGCCGGCCGACAGAGCCCCTTCATGAGGAGTGTATAATGAAAAATGTTTGCGCATATTTTGAAAAGGTTAAGAAAAAGGAGTAAGAACTTAATTAATCAATTGATACACTTATCACATTCATTTTTATTCCTAAAATATTACCAATCATGGTAATATCTGTTTGATGCCAAGCACCCATGACAATAACTGCATGAATAGGTTGTTTTGATTTTTCAGCTCTCATTTTTCTAATCATTTTGGCCATTGCAACATATGAACGAAATTCTGCAACCTTGTTACTAAAATGAACATCATAGCTATTTGCCTTGAGATTCAACTTCCAAAGACTTGCTTCCTGTGTTCCGACTAAATTTTCTTGAGGATACATCGCCCAATATGCAAGCACTCCGTCTTGCCACATATATTGAGAACTAAACCATTCAAAAATGTAAGGAGTGTTAACGGTAAAATTTGGATTTACTTCTCTCCACATGCTTAAAAGCTCTTGTTCATACCTCTGATGAGTCATGGTATCTAAAGCGGATGATTCCCATCCAATCAAATCATAGTTCGACTTTATAAGTAAGTCTTTTACTGCTATCTGATATCTCTCAATTGAATCATGAACCAATTTTGGAATATTTTTTTGATTTCCTATTTCATATTGGGGGATAAAATCAATTTGAAATCCTTGAGCATTCTGCAGTTCTGTCCTGAGTAATTTCTGTATGTTCTCTAAATTCCTTTTGACAACCTGAATATTATCATACAGTGGAAGTATTTTCTTCTCCTCCTCAGTGAGTGCATTCGTAAAATCCTGAATCACTTTTTCAATCTGCTTATTTAAAGACTGATTAGATTCTGCTTTGCTCACCACAGTATTTGTTTGAGTTGGTGAACACGTTATTTGAACATAAAGAAAACATATGACAAGGGAGGCTATTTTAAGTCTTACCATGCGTGTAATAATTTAAAGGTACACCTCTAAAGTAGTATTTTAAACGTTGTATCTTACAAGTAGTACCAAATAAAGCTTCAAAACGTTCATTTTGTAGGTATGAAAGCAGGAAAAAAAGGCAAAACCGTCAAAAAACTGCCCAACAAGGAATTGACGAAACTGGGTAATAGGATTAAGGCATTAAGAATTAAAATGGGATATACAAATTATGAATTCTTTGCGTATGATCATAAAATTTCCCGCGCACAATATGGCAGGTATGAAAATGGGGAAGACTTGAAGTATTCAAGCCTAGTTAGAATTATCAAAATTTTTGGAATGACCCAAAAAGAGTTCTTCAGCGAAGGGTTTGACGAATAGAAATAAAAAAGCCATCAGTCGTTGACCAATGGCTTTGCAACTTATTCTTCTTTATTCGGCAATTAGCTTTTTAAGTAAGCCGGTAACTTCCTGTAAATACTTCTCGTTTTCAATCACAATGGAACAACTTGCAGCTCCCCAGAATTTTTGAACTTTTTCTGTAAGGGTTTTAACCTCATGATGTTTGATTTGCTTTCGAGTTTCTTTTTCTGCACATTTAACAACAAGAGTAATTCGCTTTTTAGTGAAATGAAAAAATGCAACGTTTTTATTTTTCCTCATGGAAACATAATATCGCTGCGGATTAAACTCAAGATTGCGACTTGTTCTTAAAAGCTCAGTCTTAATCTTGCCGTAAATTGCTTTCACCTCATCGCTGACACCCTCAAAATGAAATTCTTCAGTAACCGGGGCATTTGGAGTTCGTTTTTTACCATTAAGATGGAGTTCAAATAGGGGAGGGGCAATAGTGCAAATAGCCTTTCCATTGATTGCAAACTTTCTTATTAAAACACATTTCACTGTATCATTTATTTCAGCATATGCGTTTTTTATTTCATCTACAAACTCCTTAACCACATTGTCTGAAACATACAGGACAAACGGTTTGCTGATTGCAGTTTTCACCAAATCGGCAATTCCTTCATAGCTGATTTTTCCTTTCAAATCTTTTTTCAGGCTCTTGTTTTGTGCAAGTATCTTGTACATCTTTTCCATTATTGCCTGGCTTTTAAAACAAGCCATAAATTTTGTTATGCGTGGAAAGATGTGCGCATAAAAATTGTCTCCTGAAAGCACGATATCTAAAAAATAGAATCTTGGTTTTAAGATATTTCCAAGATCAAGTAATAATCCTTTTGGAACAAAACCTTTTGCAAATAATGATTCTTCTTTCTTTGAGATAGGAATTAAAAAAGTGCGCTCCCCAAATAAAATCCTGCTGTTTTTCAAAATAATCTGTTCTAACTCCTTTACTGAACGGAATTTCTTTTCTATTGATTTCTCTGAATCAACCTGTCCTTCATTTAAGGGCAGCAGAGATGTTCCTTTGAGATGAAACATGTTTCTAAAAATAACATTGACATTTTGTGAAGACGTTGTTTGATTTCCTTCTGAATTTTTCTTCTGATTTTGTTTTGTTTTTTTCATGATTGAAATTTTTTAAATTGTGAATGAATTTGTTTTTCAAGCATGGTAACTCGACAAGGAAAAAGGTCAAGAGGCTAGATGGTGTTACAGCACAATTTAAAAAATAAGTACAGTTGTAAAAATTTTATAAGAAATTTATTTAATAGAGGAAAAGTGGTTAAGTGTTTTCAAATGATCAGCCGCATTCCTTAATGGATGCCAAAATAAAGGTGTGGCTTTTCACTAAATGCGATAGGAGATGTGTCTCACTTGAATTTGAAAGCATACGACATGAATGATTTGATATTCAATTTAATATTTTTGGAATTGTATCACATTTTGCAGGTACTTTTGCAGTTTTATCCTTTCCTTGATAAGTATAATCAATTCTCATTTCATAAGGTAATGAAACATATTCACTATCATTAGCATCAATAGTTATTGGAATTCTTTTAATAAAACCATCAGGTCTATTTAAGGCCCAACTATTTGGAGGTAATAATGGCGATTCATCATAGCTTATGATTATTTTAATATCATTTCCCGTTCTATTTATAAATTTAATCATTCCTGTATTTTTCGTCATACATTCAGGAGGATTAACTGGTGGCGTATAACGTTCTATCGGCTTCCCAATATCTTGTGGAGAACCTGAAATTTCTTTTACAATGGTCGTTTCTTGCATTGGGTCTGGATTTTCAATTGGAGTTTCTGTTTTTATAATTACTGGCTCCTTCTTCGCAACTGAAGGAGTTTCCTTATTTATAGCTGCTATTTTTGAATTATTTTCGGACGCTGACCTAGAAACAGGATTTTCTGAAACCAGGGAAGTATCTTTATATGGAGTCAAAGTATTTTTAATTGTATCCGCATTTAGATAACCGTCTGTTGCCGGTAGATGTTTGATATATTCCAAATAATAAATAAAAAAACCACCAACGCTAATAATTAATATAGCAATCGAAAAAAATAATCTCCGCTTAATTTTTCTATATACTGCTCTTTCCTTTATCTCTTTAAGTGCAATTCCTAAGTTCACATCACCTGTACAATAAGCTATTTTTTCCATGTGAATCCAAGCTTTGGCGATATCCCTGTTATCTAAATCTGAATTATAGTGATCAAGAAAGTTTCTCACTTTGGTTATTTCACTGAGCCAAGTGGGCAAATAATATGTATCATTTCTAAAAAAGCGTTGAAACAATCCTATTTTATTTTCTGCAAAAAGTTCCAGATATTTAAAGTCGATCAATTCAATGGTTGGTTTGTTACCCCTTCTCTTAACCGAATCTTTCCATTCTGCATTTCTATCTTTTTTTCCTTGCTTATTGTTTTTTAAAGCATTTTCGAATTCAGTTTCCCAAAATCCTGGGTTTGATTTTTCAAGTTCCTGGACAATAAATTTTCTAAAAGATTTAAGAAAGATTTCAAGTGCCTCAAGTGTATTCTTCTCTTCTTCTTTCATGATTGGAATTTTGCTTTTTTTATTAGATCAAGCCCTTTACAAAAATAAAAACATTATGATATGCTTTACACATGCCTTTAGAACAAAAATCTGAGCAATTTAACAAAGAAGCTCTACGAAGCAGCCTGTTTAATGCACTTAAAAATTATACCGATATTGCAAATAACATCCGTCATTGTCACCATGAAGATGAGGAAAGAGCAACGCAGCAAAAAAAATTGCTGGAAAAATGGGACAATAATTTTACTAATGAAATGGTAGTTGCACTTAAATTGGCAAAGGATAAGCAAGAAATTCTCGATTTGTTTTCTGAAGTTTTCTCTGATACACGATCTGAAGAAAGCCAACTATATGACGAGAATGATGTCATCTCAAAAACTGTCGAGTTGAACTTTTTAAAAGATATTATAATAAAGTTATTAGAGTGAGTATCTTTGGCACTCCTTTTGCAATTAACATCTAATTTTTCTTCCTGCATTTTCAATCAAAGAGGCGAGAGCCTCTTAAGTCATAAGTAGGAGTTCCTAATCCCATGAAGTAAATTAAAGAAGGTGAACTTTTACTTTGCTATTCTAAGTTATCTGCAGACTGGTTATGGCTGAGTTCAGGATAATTTAAGTTATCCTCTGCATTTAATTCTTAGCACCCTAAGCTAAACCTAAAGATGCAGGAAGATCTTTCACACCAGCTTCACAACTTACTCCGACAAATCGTTAAAGAGGAGATTGAGAATTATATGAAAAGTTCTTCAGACAGTGCAATAATTGAATATAAACCCGCATGTATTTTTGGCTGGCGAAAAACTGAGGAGAAATTAAACAAATTCCATACTGAATTATTGAGTAGAGGATTTATCGCATGTTCCTATGAAACGTTTGAAGCCATCTTTTTGGGAACGCCAGAGCCAATAAACTGGCTTTCTACTCTACGAAATCTTGTTTATATCTTCAATCGCCTGGTATATATTGATGCGATTAATAAAAAAGAAAACTTTCATTTGTTGTTAGCCCAAAATTTTTTGAATAAATACAATCAGAAATTAAATACCAATACCCTGAAAACTACTTTGAGCCGAACCATCAGCGACCCTCCTGAAAATGATTTAGAAAAAATTATTGCCATTTGCGCGTAATGTTTACAATTAAATAATTGTAAACTTTTTGTTTTGTCAGGCAGCTTTACAAAAATAATTTTGTGTCGGAAATTAAAACTTGATTAAGAATGCTAAAAGAGCGAACATATTTAAGGGATATTAAAAATCAACTTCAGTATAAAGATACGCGTTCTGTCAACCGCTGGTGCAAAAATCATAACGTAACAATTTTTTCGGATTATGGAGCTCGAAAAAAATATGTCTTAAACTTTGAATTTACAAACGCTCTAACAATTCAGTCTTTCCAATACTGCATTGAAAAATATGGTACAGATAAATTAGCCAAACTCCTTTCTATCTCTGTAAATACTATATCACTTAAAAAAGAGCAAAATTCAATTACTTATTTACCACAAGGAGAACACGAAAAAACATGCCTGGCAAGGTTGCATAAAATAATAAACGAGTTACCATCCAGCACCGATGGCAAATCCATTGTATATTCCGAAAACGAAGAAATGGAAAGGGTTAACAGTATATTGTTATAAATGCAACACAAATGTTTCGGAAATATGTAAAGAAACGGGAAAACCATTGAAACGCTGTCCATTTGGAGATTCACACGTATTTAAGACCTATATACATATTCCCGGAACTAAAAATAAAAGGAAAACAAAGAAATTAAATTCAAGAAACATTGACGAAGCAATAAAGGAAGCAATGGAATTTGAAAGAGAAATAAAGGAAGGAATTGTGGAAGTGCCAAATGTGTTGCACATGGAAGTGAACAAACGAATGCCAGAAGATAACTCACCGTTTTTGATAAACGGATTCGCCCGATATATTGGAGTATTGAATAATGAAAATGTACCGTTTCATCGTCAAGAAGAAAAAAGTACGGATTATATTAAAGATATTGAGAGGGCATTTGGATTTTTTCTTAAAAGTCAAAAGAAATATAATATTAATGTAGGGTTACTCAAAGCAGATCAACTTAATGATTTTATGATGGGGTATTTTTATAAGGAATTACTTGATAATAACTTTTCACCACGAACCATCAACAAGTATCTCGGGCACTTGACCACATTTTTGTCGTGGCATATGCAGGAATTCAAAGTACCTGAACGAAATTGGTTCGCCACGATTAATAGGGAATACGAACCACCTCCTGATCCTCAAACAATAACTGAGAGCGAATTTGAGAGGTTAATTGCTGAATCCAAGAAGCCTGGGAATGGAATCCAACATTATGAGCATGGAAGCAAATTGGAGCGCAATTATGAACGTTATTTTATGCCAGATGTGTTTTCTTTTGGCTTGTACGGTGGCATGAGACGGGAAAATCTTCTCACTGCTAAATTCAGTGATATCAAAGAAGAAAATAAAATTCCCATCACTATTAAAGTTCCAAATCTAAAGGTAAACCGAATTTTAAATTTGACTAAGCAGGAAACGATCAGGCACATTGATGTTCCGGTTACAAATGAGTTACGAGAATTACTTTATTCCTTGGGTTACGAAAAATTCAAGGATTCCGATAATTATATTATTGCGCCTGAAATTGAAAGCAATCGAACCCGTGCCCTTTCGGATTTGATAACAAGAGCATTTTCTCATTACTATTCGAAGCTTAATACTGGAAGAATTTTAACATTTAAGAATTTACGCAAGACCTACGCAACTAGTATGGCCCTGCAATATGGTGACGATATCGCAAGAATAATTATTGGCCATTCATTAGGAACAGTACTGGATAAACACTACCGCAATAGGGAAGTAATTGCGAAGGAAGTTGCTAAAACCTTTAGAGGGGTTTTTCAAGATAAACGCAAAATCGAATTAGAACAAATCAGAAATAATTCAAAACAAAATCAATTAGAAATGGAGGTTGAAAAATGAAAATTAAACTAAAAATGATCACTCAAAACAGAAAATTCCCCAATCAATTCCCCACTTTTTCGCACTCAATGGCACTTTATGCGAAAAAAGAACAAATATTACGGCAATTAAAAAAGGCTGCAACCGCTTTATTATTAGCTGTTTCAGCCTTGTACCCGGGACGGGAATCGAACCCGTACAGCCTCAACGGCCACAGGATTTTAAGTCCTGCGTGTCTACCAGTTCCACCACCCAGGCAGAAAAAAAAGCTATTAGTTATTAATTATTGGTTATTAGATTAAAATTATGTTTTGCCTAATAACAAATAACGGTTAACCAATAACTTTTTCTCCGAGCGGATGACCGGGCTCGAACCGGCCACCCCGACCTTGGCAAGGTCGTGCTCTACCAAATGAGCTACATCCGCTTAATATTTCACAAACCAGGATACTTTTCCCTGATTTTTTGAGGCGACAAAAATAAGGAAATTAAGATTTAATTATTGAGCCTTGATCAGTAATTTTTCCTGCCTCTTTTTCAATTCTTCTTCACTTACATCTTCGGTGTGAGTTCCGATCCACCATTGCGTTCCTGTTGCATCTTTCACTCCTGCATTGCGGTCACCGTAAAACTGGTCTGCAGGTTCCATTATGGAAGTTGCCCCGGCTGCCATTGCTTTTTTGTAAACGGCATCGGTATCAGGGACATAAAGATAAAGCATCGCAGGGAGCAGCTGATGCTGCTCTGTCGCTTCAGCAAGCATCACCATGGAATCACCTACCTGCATTGTTGCATGCATGATGGTTCCGTCAGGACGATTGGAAACATAGATTTGTTTTGCATCAAATGCCTTTTTCATAAATTCAATTAATTGTGCCGCACCCTTAATTACCAGGTAAGGTGTGACAGTATGGAAACCGTCAGGGATAGGTTTTGTCTTCATTTTTGCATTTGTTTTTTAGTTAAACAAAATTAAACTTTCTTAAAACATCGTCCAAATGTCGTATTTTTTTCACGGATGCAACTTTTCAGCTGATTTATGAATCTTATGTATGAATATCTTTTAGCCAAGATAAATCACAATTTTTTCTTAATCGCTTTTTTGTTCAAAACGTTCCCGATCCAATCGGGAGCGTTTTTTTTATTTCTTATT
>DATEMK010000251.1:0-4551 GCA_035275625.1 Bacteroidia bacterium | reverse complement strand
TGCCGGCAGGCAGGTATTCGTTGATGCGCCAGCTATTCGTAAATTCGTACATATTCGTATGCGTTGATGAATTTATTCAATTCAGCTTAAGCTGTGCAGCTTCATTTAAAAGTTGTTCTTTGTCAACCGGGACCACTCCGACTTTTTCGCAAACCAGTCCTCCTGCAAGATTCGAGAGCGAAGCTGTGATTTCAGGCGATAAATTTAAAGCAAGGCACAATGCCGCTACGCTGATAACAGTATCACCCGCACCTGAAACGTCTGAAATAGTACGCACATGAGCAGGAAGAATTTTATCCTGCCCGTTGCTGCTGAAAAATACTCCTTCTTCTGAAAGTGTCACCATCAGCATTTTTATCATTTGTCCATCCCTGAAATTTTTTACAGAGTTTTTAAGTGTCTTCTCATTGATTTCTTCCAGGTCAATTTTTAATCCTTCTTTTAACTCTTTAAGGTTGGGTTTAAACAAATCCACATTTTTATAATGGATAAAATTCTTTTTCTTCGGATCAACTGCAACAGGAATTTTTTTTCGGTTAGCCTCAGCCGTTAATTTTTTTATCACATCATGATTTAAAACCCCTTTGTCATAATCTTCGAAAATGATTACATCGGGCTGATATTTTTTAATTGTGTTTAACACAACTTTAATAAAATCAACAGTATCTTTTTCTGCAAGCTCATTGCTGGATTCTTCATCCACCCGAATCAACTGGTGCTTGTTGCCGATAATCCTTGTTTTAATTGTGGTAGTCCTGTTTTTACTTTTCATAATTCCTGTTGTAACCATTCCTTCTTTTTTTATCACGTTAATAAAATCATCTCCACCGGGATCATTTCCAATCACCGAACAAAGTACAGGAGTGGCTCCCAGAGATTTTATATTGATAGCCACATTGGCAGCGCCTCCGGGACGCATCTCTTTTTTAATAACGGAAACTACAGGAACAGGGGCTTCGGGTGAAATGCGTTCGACTTTTCCCCATATATAAGAATCAATCATCACATCGCCTACAATAAGAACTTTCAGCTTATTAAAAGCTTCAAAAATGTCTTTCATTTTTTTAAAACGATTCAAGGAATAAACGGGCTTTTTACGAGGGCACAAAGATAGCCATTAGTTTAACGAAACATTTTAAGGAATTAAGGGGCACATTAATGTGTAGTATTTGAGAATTTAACAAAACTTTTACATTTTGATAGGTCTGAAAGTCTTTAGCTTTGTAAAAAAATCATCAAAATGAAAAAAGCTTTACTCTTTATCTCTTGCATCGCCTGCTTCCAAATTTCTTTTTCACAGGTCAACCTTCAGCTACTTGGTCATTTGCCATTCGCAACCACCTGTGCCGGAGTCTGGCAATACGTAGATTCTCTCGGTAATGAATATGCGCTTATTGGTGCAGGTGATGGGATTGCAATCGTGGACGTTACCGTTCCTGCCAATCCTGTCTTAAAATTCACAGTACCCGCGGCAAACAGCCTTTGGCGCGAAATTAAAACTCACAGTCATTATTGTTATGCAACCACTGAAGGAGGAGGAGGAGTTACTATTGTGAACCTGCAATATCTCCCTGACAGTGTTCAGTCTAAAGTTTATACAGGTGATGGTGTAATTGCAGGGCAGCTCGGTACCGCGCATACGTGCCAGGTAACAGACGGATACCTTTATATTTTTGGTTCAGACATTGGAGTTGGTGGCGCAATTATAGCCGACCTCAATAATGATCCGTGGAATCCCGAATATGTCGGAATATATGATTTGCATTACATACATGACGGATATATCAGGAATGATACTTTGTGGGCAGGTGAAATTTATGAGGGACAGTTTTCTGTTATTGACGTGACTGATAAAACTAACCCTGTCTTAGTGGCAACACAGGCAACACCGGGAGCATTTTGTCATAATACGTGGCTTTCTGATAATAGCCAGTTCCTTTTCACTACGGATGAAGTAAATGGCGCTCCGATGGGTTCATTTGATGTGTCGGATGTTTCCAATATTCAAATGGTTGATACGTATTTTACGGATTCAATGCCTAATGAAGAAGTGCATAATGTACATGTATTGAATGATTTTCTGATCTGCCCTTCGTATGGAAGCCAACTTACAATTGTTGACGGCACTCATCCTGATAATCTGGTTGAAATAGCAAGTTATCCTACAGGTAATTTCCTTTGCTGGGATGCATCGCCCTATCTTCCCTCAGGAAATATCATTGCAACTGATGTGGGCGGGGGCTTATATATTTTCGCTCCGTATTATGTTCAGGCGTGCTATCTCGAAGGAAATGTGACCGACAGCATCACTAATTTTCCTTTAAACAATGTAACTGTCAGAGTACTTTCTACACCTGTTCAGGCGCAATCCGTTATAACAGGAGATTATAAAACAGGGTCGGCAACGGCCGGAACGTTTGATGTTGAGTTTTCAAAACCGGGTTACATTACTAAAATTATTACAGGTGTTACGTTGAATAATGGAATCATTACCCAGCTTGACGTTGAATTAGCCTCCTTTATTTTTTCAGGACAGGTAGTTGAAGCCTCTACAGGAAACCCGGTTTCAAATTCAAATGTCAGGATAAAAGTCAATACCATTGTGATTGATCTGCTCACTGATGTGAATGGAAATTTCAGCACCGCTGCCGTTAACAGCGGAAACGGAGAAATTATTGCCGATAAATGGGGTTTTGTTTCTGAGTGTATCAATGTTTCTGTTCCTTCTGCATCTGCGGTAATCCTGCAATTGCCAACCGGTATTTATGATGACTTTACATTTGACTATGGATGGACAGTGTCCGGAAATGCGTTAAACGGAATGTGGGAAAGAGGCGAACCTGTCGGAACAATGTTTTCTTCAAATACATTCAACCCCGATTTCGATGTTACGGATGATTGTTCCATTGAATGTTATGTAACCGGTAATGCCGGTGGCGGATTTAACGATGATGATGTGGACGATGGTTATACGCAGATCATTTCACCTGTTTTTGATTTAACCTCGTATAGCGATCCTTACCTTAATTACGAACGCTGGTTTTACGGACTTGGAAGTGCCAATTCCGGAGATACATTATTTATTACGCTCAGCAATGGTTCATCTTCTGCAGTTGTTGAAATGGCAAACATGACTTCTCCATCACCCGGAACATGGCAAAGCCGCAGTTTCAGAATTTCGGATTTTATTTCCCCGACATCAACCATGCATCTGACGGTGTATATTGAAGACAAAACAGGAAGCCAAAGCCCGTTAGAATGTGGTTTTGATAAATTTCAAATCAGCGAAGGCCCGCTTGGCCTGGATGAAGCGGTAAGCAATGACAATGGTTTATTTGTATTCCCGAATCCATTTGTAAATGAATTAAAAATTAATACCGCGCAATTAAAAATTAATAATGTTTCAATCTATGACATGACAGGAAGAAAAGTTTATGAGATTGAAAAAGATAAATTTCAAAGCGAAACACTTGCGTTAAATGTATCTTCCCTCCAGCAGGGAACTTATATCTTAAAAGTTATTACGGATACAAATATTCTTTCGGCTAAAATTTTTAAGATGTAAATATTTTTTTAATTGCAATACCTGCGCATCAATTCATCCGCCTGGGGGTAACCAAGCTGTTTTACTTTCCTGAAATCTTCACAGGCTTCCATGATTTTTTCAGTTCGTAATTTTACAAGGCCCCTGTTGTAATATGCCTGTGGAAAATAGGGATTCAATTCGAGCGCCTTATTATAATCCCGGGTGGCCGCATCATAATCTTTCAAAACATCCATTTTAATTATTCCTCTTCCCAAATAAGATTTTGCCGAATTTGGATTCAATTCAATTGCTTTCGTATAATCATCCGATGATTTTGAAAAATTTCCCATTGCATAATTGCTGATGGCCCTGTTATAAAATGCTCCCGGATATTTTTTATTTACATCAATTGCCTGTGAATAATCTTCGACAGAACCGCTGTAATCTTTAGCATTGTATTTTGCAATTCCTCTTAAGTTATACGCAAATGCATTGCCCTGTTGTTTATCAATAATGTCATTAAACAAAGTAATGTTGTCTTTCCAGACAGATGAACGGTTGTAAGAAAGCCATGCGCTTAGAATAAGAAAAGCAGAGATGCATATTAAATAAGTTATTTTTTTTTTCAAAGCAGAATATAAATTACCGATAATAAAAAACAAACCTGTGTAAGGAAGATAAGCATAGCGGTTGGCTGCAAATCCGTCTTCAAGAAAACCAGCCTGGCTTACTATAATGCCTGTCAAAAAAAATAAAGCGCCAAACCGGATTTCCTTATTTTTCAGGCGGATCACGGCTGCTACCAGGATAATCAGGATCAATGCTGCCGCATAAAATTCAAAAGATAATGTACCATTGGTTTTTTCCGGGTAAGAATAAACGGCTGACAAATTATATGGAAATACAAGTCTTATAAAATATGCAATAATTGAATAACATAAAATAAAAAACTTATCAGTTAATGAATATATGAAAGGTGTTTGAGAAGTTGATGCGTCTGTGCGGAAATAAATTGTAATGGCTGC
>DATEMK010000250.1:0-2557 GCA_035275625.1 Bacteroidia bacterium | reverse complement strand
AAAAAGAGCTCAAATTGTATTCTTAATATTAATGGTGACGTGCTTTTATTGTCCGGTAATTTTAATTTTAATAAATGCAGGGAGGGCTTGTCACAAATTAACTTTTCCGGCAAAAGCATAAAAACAACTTACTGGTCACAGAAGTCCGAAAATGTTGAATTGGGGAATGTAACTATACTGCCGGGCAAAGAATTGATTGTTCAGAACGGAAAAATGGGCGAGGTAAGCAGAAAATTAACCGTTGAAACCGGGGCAACGTTGATGTGCGCATCGTTCCAGGTTTCAGGAAACGGGATGTTTGTGCTCAAAGAAAATGCAACACTTGGCATTGGAAATTCAAAGGGAATTAATTCAGCCGCCCCGGAAGGGAATATTATTACTAAAGAAAGATACTTTGACAGCCGTGCAAATTACATTTATTACTCAGGAAGCACTCCCCAGCAAACCGGGGTTTTTATAACTACCCCTGAAAACGGCACCGTAAAAAATATGCTCATTAAAAAAGACAAGCCTGCTGATATTGTACTGCTTTCGCAGGATATTGAAGTTACCGACCAACTGCTCATTTCTATGGGACAGCTTGATAAGGATAAAAACAAAATCACTCTTTCAAAACTTTCTGATTCTTTTACCTCCAGTAAAAATAATTAACCGGGAATTTTAAAGCGGAACACTTTTTTCTTTTTTTAGAAAATTAAAAAATAGTTCCATCCCTTTTTTCTTTTCATCGTTCAGTTCATAGCTGATGTTTTTTTTAAAATACTGTTTCATTTCTGAGACATTCATTTTGAAAGCGCTGTTTTCAGAAACAACATCATCAATGTGATGCACTCCATAATATAATGCAGCATTAAAATTCCGGATAAAATCACTTGGCAATTTTTTATTAGCAACCCAGCATGCAAAAACAAAAGGTAACCCGGTCATTTCAAACCATGCCTCCGCTAAATCAAAAGAGAAGCGGAATTTATTTTTCAGCATCAGGGCCCTGTCCCCGATTACCAGTCCGGCTGTTGTTCCTTTTATCCGGTTTTCATATCCTTCACGTGTATTTTGAAATTCAGGGAAGATGTTCCAGTGTTGCTGGGCAAGAATTTTTATTAATTGAGCAGAAGTGCGCGACTGATAATCGAGAAAAATAGTTTTTACTTCCGTCAGTTCAACTTCGCTCAATAATAAAACCGAATTAACTTTCCCTGTTGCACCGATGCAATAATCAGAAATAATGTAAGATTCTTTTAATACAGGAATTTCTGCAATGGGAATTAATCCCAAATCCGCTTTGTCATGGATAAGTTTGTCTGAACATACGGAAGGAATATCAAGACTGAGTTCAATTTCATTTTTTATGGCAGAATGATTGATACCGTAAATAAACGGAGAAGAATTCAAATAGGAAACAGCAGAAACTTTTATTTTTCTCATCAAAAAATACTAATGAAGAATTTTAAAAATCATTTCTTTAAGAAGATCGCCCTGGTCAGCGTTTTCGTTGTTTACTCCTTTTGATTTCATATCATATTCGCGAAGCAATGAAAATACTTCAATGAGTTTTGGCGATTTATAGTTCGCTGCTGCTTTCGCGTAATCCTTAACAAAGAAGGGATGTACACCCAATTCGCCTGCCACATTTTTTTCGGATTTATCATCCAGGGTATGATAGATCATAAGTTTATTGAAATATCCGTACAGGTTTCCTAACGTGAGCACTATCGGATTATTTTTTTCATTTGAAGCAAAATAATTTATTATCTGGTTGGCCTTCAGAATATTTTTAACGCCAAGGGCATTTTGCAATTCAAACACATTAAACTCTTTACTAATGCCAATATATTGTTCAATGAGAGAGCCATCAATAATTTTTTCTTTCGTAATATTGATGGTAAGCTTGTCCAGCTCATTTGTGATGCGTGTTAAATCATTTCCAATGTATTCACTCATCAAAACGGCTGCTTTCTCTTCTATGGTAAATCCTTTGCTGCCTGCATAGCGTGTGATCCAGTCCGGTAATTTGTTATCATACATTTTTTTTGATTCAAACAGGATTCCGTTCTTATCAAGAGCCTTTGCAATTTTAGTTCGTTTGTCAAGGGTTTTGTATTTGTAACAAAAAACAAGCAGTGTTGACTTTTGAGGATGTTTTAAATAATTTATGAGAGGATGTTCATCATTCTCTTTATCCGCTTTAACAATTAAATTTTTCACATCCTGCGCTTCCTTTACAATAACCACCTGGTAGTTGGACATCATCGGATAACGTTTCGCTGTGCTGACAATATTAAGCATATCACAATCACGCCCGTAAATTACTGTCTGGTTGAACTCTCTCTCCATTTCATTCAGAACATGATTCTCGATATAATCAGAAATGGCATCAATATAAAAAGGCTCATCGCCATGCAAAAAATAAACCGGGTGATAAAGTTTGTTTTTTAGATCTCTCAGGATATCTTCGAAAGACATTTTATTTGTTCCGTTATTTAAAATTTAATGTAAAGTAAAAAGAATTTTATTTTTTTGCAAAGCTAATAATCGAAGAAATACAATTTTTATTTAT
>DATEMK010000249.1:0-4503 GCA_035275625.1 Bacteroidia bacterium | reverse complement strand
AATATTTTTACAATTGAATATTAAAAAATATAAGTAAACGTTTTAATAATTCAATTTTAAACCGGAAATTAAACTTTAAAATGAAACTCATTCCCTATGTTTTGCCTGTTGAACACCTGTACTCCGTTTCCTTAAAAGTATTATCTTTGCGCCCATGTTAAAAAAGGCCTCCGTTTTAGTCGTTTCCCTCTTCGTAATTCTCGCTTTCATTTCCTCCTGCAGCAAGTTTAACAGGATCATGAAAAGCACGGATATGAATATGAAGTTCGAAGCTGCCATGAAATATTATAATGCAAAAAAATATTACCAGGCATTGCAATTATTCGAGGAATTGATTTCTGTTTTTAAAGGAACTGCACGTGCTGAGCAAACGTATTATTATTACTGCAAAAGTTATTATGAAACCGGGGAATACCAGACGGCCGCCTATCATCTTGATAATTTTACTAAAACATTTCCGGCCAGCGATCACGCAGAAGAATGCCAGTATTTGAATGCCTATTGTTATTACCTTGACTCGCCCATTTATTCGCTTGATCAAACCAGTACCCATGATGCAATCAAGCAATTTCAGCTATTCATAAATAAATATCCGAAAAGTTCACGTGTGGAAGAGTGCAACCGGTTAATTGACCAGTTAAGATTGAAACTGGAAACTAAAGATTTTATGAATGCAAAGCTCTATTATAAAACGGAGGAATATAAATCAGCCACCATTGCATTTGCAAATGTGATAAAAGATTTTCCCACCACGCAATACAGGGAAGAGTGCATGTTCCTTGTTATAAAGGCAGCCTATAAATATGCTGAAAACAGTATTGAATCAAAGAAGAGTAAAAGGTATAAGGAAACGATCGAGCAATATTATAAACTGGTAGATGCATTCCCTGAAAGTAAATATTTAAGGGAAAGCGAAAACATTTTCAATAATTCAAAAGAAGAAATTGAAAAGCTGGAAAAGGAAAAGATAGTTTCACTTAAATAAGAATGAAATTGAATTGTAAAATAAATTTGTAATTATCAAAAATCAAAATCGCCCGGAGGAGTTCCTTCGGGATAAACCGTAAATAAAAATGGCATACAAAGCAGCAGCAATTACCACAGTAACCCGCGACCTGGTGAAATTTGAAGACCGCACAGGGAATATCTATGAAACGCTTGTTATCATTGCTAAAAGAGCAAATCATATTTCGGCTGAAATGCGCGAGGAGTTAAACAACAAGCTTTCAGAGTTTGCATCTTCAACAGATAACCTGGAAGAAGTTTTTGAAAACCGCGAACAGATTGAAATTTCAAAATTTTACGAGCGGCTTCCAAAGCCAACTCTGATCGCCATACAGGAATATCTTGACGGCAGGATTTATTTTCGCAATCCAGTGCGGGATACAAAAACTGAATAACGCCATTCATGCAGCTCAGCGGGAAAAAAATTTTACTCGGAGTTTCAGGCAGTATTGCTGCTTACAAATCCGCTGAGATTATTCGATTACTGGTTAAAGAAGGCGCCATGGTAAAAGTCGTGATGACTTCCTGCGCACATGATTTTATAACCCCGCTTACTTTATCCACACTTTCCAAAAATCCTGTTTTTACTGAATTTAAAAATGGAGCTGACGGAACCTGGAACAATCATGTAGAATTGGGTCTTTGGGCTGACTTGGTTTTAGCAGCTCCTGTTTCTGCAAATACGCTGGCAAAATTTGCAAACGGCATCTGCGATAATCTTCTCACGGCTTGCTATCTTTCTGCAAAATGCCCGGTTTATATTGCCCCGGCCATGGATCTGGATATGTTTAAACATCCGTCCACAAAAAATAACCTGGAAAAATTAATTTCTTACGGAAATAAAATTATCGGCCCTGCAACGGGTGAATTGGCGAGCGGATTATCAGGTGAAGGAAGGATGAGTGAACCGGAGGAAATTGTTGCCTATATAATAAAGGAGTGCAACATCAGTCAATCACTGAAGAAAAAAAAAATTTTGATCACAGCGGGGCCCACCCAGGAAGCAATTGATCCCGTTCGTTTCATCAGCAATCATTCATCCGGCAAAATGGGATTTGCCATTGCTGAAGAAATTGCCGGAAGGGGAGGAGAAGTTATTTTAGTTTCCGGCCCCGGCAATATAAAACCGGTTCATAATAATATAAGGCATATCAAAATTGTTTCTGCGGACGACATGTATAAGGCTTGCATGAAAGAATATGATAAATCAGATATTACGATTATGGCGGCAGCAATTGCTGATTATACTCCTTCGGTGAAAGCGGATATTAAAATCAAAAAGGATAAAGCGGCTCCTGTTGTTGAATTGAAACCGACAATTGATATTTTAGGAGAAATGGGAAAGCGAAAGAAGAAAAACCAATTGCTGGTCGGATTTGCGCTTGAAACAAATGATGAACGTGCAAATGCAGAAAAAAAACTGAAAAATAAAAACCTTGATTTCATCGTTCTTAATTCGTTGCGTGATAAAGGAGCCGGATTTAACACAGATACCAATAAAATTACTATTATTGAAAAAAATAACAGTGCAACTGTTTTTGAATTAAAATCAAAATCGGAAACGGCCGCGGATATTGTAAATAAAATTATTCAATTGCTTCCATGAAAAAGATTCTTTTTACACTTTGCATCTTACATTATGCATTTTATATTTCATCCGCCCAGGAATTGAATTGCCAGGTGAATGTTTTAACTCCGCAAATTCAATCGAGTGATAAAAGGATCTATACCACCCTGCAAACTGCCATCTTTGAATTCATGAATAATACAAAATGGACGGATAATAAATATCTCAACCAGGAACGTATAGAATGCAGCATGCAGATTACCATCAGCGAACGGGTTTCAAACGATGAATTCAGGGCTTCTATACAGGTGCAGTCAAACAGGCCCATTTTAAAAACATCCTACAATTCTCCTGTTTTTAATTTCAAGGACGATAATTTTGATTTTCGTTATCTCGAATACCAGACGCTTGAATTCAATCAGTCAGGGACCAATCCGAATCTTATTGCGGTGCTTGCATTTTATGCCAATATAATATTAGGAATAGATTATGATACATTTGCCCCGATGGGGGGAGGAATTTATTTTCAGAAAGCACAAAGCATTGTTGCAAATTCAGCCAGCTTGCCGGAGAGCGGCTGGAAAGCTTTTGAAGGAACACGCAATCGGTACTGGCTGGCAGAAAATTTTACCAACCCGATTTTTAAACCGGTCCGACAGTTGCTTTATGATTATCATCGCAAGGGCCTTGATATTATGGCAGAGAAAAAAGACGATGCCGTTAACACCATTGCGGAAAGCATCAAGAACCTTGAACCTGTGTACCGCGACAAACCGGGCTCCTTTTTAATGCAGGCGCTCTTCACTGCAAAAGCGGATGAGATTGTAAATATTTTTTCACAGGCTTTCCCGGATGTGAAAACAAGAATAGTAAATACGCTCAACGAAATTGATCCGGCAAATGGAAGCAAGTACCAGGCTATAATGAAAAACTAAGTTTCGAATTTTAAGTTTATTTTTGGTTTTTGTTTTTAAACTTTAAACTGTAAACTTTAAACCGTAAACTTTTTCATGCTCAACCGCCTCTCCATTCAGAATTACGTTTTGATTGATTCGCTGGACGTAAAATTCAGCAAAGGGTTAACTGCCATTACGGGAGAAACCGGTGCGGGAAAATCAATTTTACTTGGAGCGCTGGGCCTGATTCTTGGAAATCGGGCTGATTTGCAAGTGCTTTTAAAAAAAGAAAAAAAATGCATCATTGAAGGGGAGTTCAATATTGAGGAATATCGCCTGAAAGATTTTTTTTATAATAATGAGCTTGACTATGAAGCTGTCACAACCATCAGAAGGGAAATTACGCCTGAAGGAAAATCGCGTGCTTTTATCAATGACACTCCTGTAAACCTGAATATTTTAAAAGAACTTGGAATCCGTTTAGTGGATATTCACTCGCAGCATGAAACGCTGACGCTTAATAATTCTTCGTTCCAGCTTTCTGTGGTGGATGCGTTTGCAAATCATTCAAAGGAATTAAATAATTGCAAATTACTTTTTAATGATTATGTAAAACTGAATTCAAGATTGAATGAATTGGCTGAACGTGAAAAAAATGCTAAAGCGGATATAGACTATTATCAATTTCAATTTAACGAACTGGAGTCTGCCAATTTAAAAGAAGGGGAGAAGGAAGAAATAGAACAGGAATTGCAAACGCTGAGCAATGCAGAAGAAATAAAAACAGGGTTAAGCAAAGCAAGCGACACCATCCATGAAGGCGATTCAAATATTTTGCAGCAAATAAGTTTTATCAGCTCATCACTCCATTCCATTTCAAAATTCAATTCAAAAATTGCGGAGCTTGCGCTGAGAATTCAAACCAGCTATGTGGAATTGAAAGATATTGCTTCGGAACTGGAAACTGTCCAGGATGAAATTAATTTTAACCCCGAAAGAATTGAGATAATCAATGACCGGCTGAATGTTATTTAC
>DATEMK010000248.1:0-6459 GCA_035275625.1 Bacteroidia bacterium | reverse complement strand
GGTTCCAAATTAATTTACTTCTTTGTTTTTCTCGCCCTCCCGATGATGTTACTGAGCCAGGCATGGTGGCTGACTTTAATCGGATTTTTTTTATTGCATGTTGTGGAAGGTTTGACCATCGCCATAGTCTTCCAGCTTGCGCATGTCGTGGAGGCCGCAGATTTTCCGGAACCGGCCGAGGACGGAACGATGGAAAATACATGGGCGATTCACCAGGTTAAAACAACAGCAAATTTTGCACGCAAAAGTTTTCTTGCCAATTGGTTTTTCGGAGGATTGAATTTCCAGGTGGAGCATCATTTGTTTCCGCAAATCTGCCATGTGCATTATCAAAAAATTTCAGTCATCGTAAAACAAACTGCGGAAGACTTTAACCTTCGTTACAATGAATACCAAACCATGTGGGGAGCTTTCCGTTCGCATCTGCGCATGCTGAAAAAATTCGGAAGAGAAGAAACTCTTTCGATGTAATAAGCTTTAAAACTTAATTTTTTTCAAAAAAAGGGAAATAAGTCTTTAACCTCCTATAAGTTTTTTAATCTCATTCAGCTTCATCAGCGCTTCAATAGGAGTGAGGGTATTCACATCTGTTTTCAAAATCTCTTCCCGTATCTGCTCCAAAACAGGATCATCTAATTTGAAAAAACTTAACTGCAAAGAATCTTTTATTCCTTTCTGCCGGGTATTTTTTATCAGCTCACTGCTGCTATGTGCTTTTTCGAGAAGCTCCAGCATTTTGGTGGCGCGGTCAATAATTTTTGCAGGCATGCCAGCCATTTTTGCCACATGAATTCCGAAGCTGTGCTCACTGCCACCGGGAACTAATTTCCGGAGAAACAAAACTTTCTTTTCCAGTTCTTTTACCGAAACATGGAAGTTTTTTATCCGCGGATAAGAAGCTGCAATTTCATTCAGCTCATGATAATGTGTGGCAAATAATGTTTTCGCTTTCGCGGAAGGATGCTCGTGCAAAAATTCCGCAATTGCCCATGCAATGGAAATTCCGTCATACGTACTCGTTCCTCTTCCGATTTCATCCAGTATGACCAGGCTTCTTTCCGAAATATTATTCAGGATGCTTGCTGTTTCATTCATTTCCACCATGAAAGTAGATTCACCTGATGAAATATTATCACTTGCGCCCACACGTGTAAAAATTTTATCAATCATGCCAATGTCAGCCGCCTGTGCAGGAACAAAACATCCTGCCTGTGCCATAATCACAATCAAAGCAGTCTGACGGAGCAAAGCGGATTTACCGCTCATGTTCGGACCGGTGATGATAATAATTTGCTGAGCCTGGTTATCGAGATACACATCATTCGCTACATACTCTTCTCCCAAAATCATTTGTTTTTCAAGAACAGGATGACGCCCTTTCTTAATATCAAGAATCATGGAATCATTTAATTTCGGGCGCACATAATTATTTTCATTTGACACAACAGCAAAAGAATGCAGGCAATCCAACTTTGCAATAGCTGCTGCATTCAATTGCACCGGCTGGATGTACTCGGCTAATTTTGAAACCAGGTCATTGTATAATTTTTCTTCAAGAGCAAGAATTTTTTCTTCAGCGCCAAGAATTTTGTCTTCGTATTCTTTTAATTCAGCCGTGATGTATCTTTCGCAATTAGATAATGTTTGCTTTCGGATCCAGTCGGAAGGAACTTTGTTTTTATGCGCATTCGTCACTTCAATGTAATATCCGAACACATTATTGAAAGCAACTTTCAGGGATGAAATGGCGGTGCGTTCGCTTTCCCGCTTTTGAATCTGCAACAAATAATCTTTTCCTGAAAATGCAAGCTGCCGCAACTGATCAAGATCTGCTGAAACTCCATCAGCAATCACTCCTCCTTTAGTTATCAGCACAGCGGGTTCTTCCTTCATTGTTTTCTCAATCAGCTCCAGCAATGATTTGCAGGGATTCAACTGGTCAGCGAGAAGCTTCAGATTGGAATTTCCGGATGCATTGCAAAATTCTTTTATCGGATCAATCGCTTTCAGTGCACGTTTCAGCTGAACTACCTCGCGGGGATTTATTTTGCGTATCGCAACTTTGGAAATCAATCTTTCAAGGTCACCGATTTGTTTGATGTGCAACCTGATTTTATCTGTGAAATCAGTATGATGCACAAAATGATTTACAATGTCCAATCGCTCTTCAACAAATTCAATTTCTTTTAACGGCAGCAACAGCCAGCGCCTCAACATCCTTGAACCCATCGGAGAAATGGTACGGTCTAAAACTTCAATCAGTGTTTTCGCTTTTTCATGAGGCGAGCTGATGAGTTCAAGATTTCGGATGGTGAATTTATCTAACCACACATACCGTTCTTCTTCAATGCGCGAAACTTTTGAAATATGTTTCAGATCGCCCTGCTGCATCTGCTGGAGATAATGCAAAGCTGCTCCGGCAGCGATGATTCCCTGCTGCATTTCTTCAATGCCGAAACCTTTAAGTGAAGAAACTTCAAAATGCTTTAGCAAAGTATCCCGTGCATAATCATCAGCAAAAATCCAATCGTCTAAGTGATACGTGTAAAATTTGGAACCATATTGATTCGTAAAATCTTTTGTCTTTCTTTTCTGGAAAACAACTTCGCTCGGGTTAAAATTCTGCAGCAGCTTGTCAATGTATTCTGCATTTCCCTGTGCAACAAAAAATTCTCCGGTGGAAACATCAATGAAAGCAATGCCAATATTTTTTTCATCATAGTGAATGATGGCAAGAAAATTATTTGATTTATGGTCTAATATTTTTTCACTGAAAGCAACCCCGGGTGTAACCAGCTCCGTCACTCCCCGCTTTACAATGGTCTTTGTGGTTTTAGGATCTTCCAGCTGATCGCATATCGCTACCCGCTGGCCGGCACGGACAAGCTTTGGAAGATAGGTATCAAGCGCATGGTAAGGGAATCCCGCCAGGTCCATGTGAGATGCCGCGCCATTAGACCGCTTGGTCAAAACAATTCCAAGAATTTTTGAAGCCTTTACGGCATCCTCATTAAACGTTTCATAAAAATCCCCCACGCGGAAAAGCAGCAGCGCATCGGGATACTTTCCTTTTATGGCATTGTATTGTTTCATCAGCGGAGTTTCCGTTGGTGAGGTAGCGCTTTTGATAAATGAGCGGTGAACTGACATTGCTGTAAAATTACAAAGAGGGGTTGGATTGAGAAAAGAAAGTTTTTAACACATGTGGAAAAGCGGGAGTCGGAAGTCAGACTTCCAGCTTCTGATTTCCGGCTTCAATTCTCAAATCAATGCAAATTCGGAATATCCTCATGCGAAATTTCAAACTCGTCTTCTTTCTCCTTGTATTTCATGACCTGGTCTAACGCATCCGGAACTACATCGCTGCAGATGATGATGAAGGAACCTTTTTTTGCATTTTTTAATGCAAAGTCAATCGCTTCTTTTTCAGAAGGAATAACTTTCATAGGCAATTTCGGGTTAACCGAATTAATTCCGTCAAGCATCAGGTTGATTATTTCCTGCTCGGTTCTTCCTCTTAAATTCCTGTCCTGCCTTACAATGATTTCATCAAACATTTGCGCGGCAAGCGAACCAAGTGCGATGATGTCTTCGTCCCTGCGGTCGCCCACCCCGGCAATGATGCCGATTTTTGGTTTTGCGTCCACCTTTTCTAAAAATTTTCCTATTGCCTGGAAGCCTGCAGGGTTGTGTGCATAATCCACCATCACATTGAATTTCTTGAACTGGAACATGTTCATCCTTCCGGGAGTCTGGGCAGGGGAGGGGATGAATGTTTCAAGCGCCAGCTTAATGTCATCAATTTTGAAATTCTGAATGAATCCTGCCAGCACTGCGGGAAGAATATTCTGAATCATAAATATCGCCTTGCCGGAGAACGTCAGCGGAATGTTTACAATTTTATCCACTCTCATTTTCCAGTTTCCACGGCAAATAGTTACAAAACCGTTTTCTGCCACAGCAGCAAGACCACCTTCTGAACAATGTTTTTTGATGATAGGATTTTTTTCATCGAGACTGAAGTAGGCAATTTTACAATCGAGCTTCTTCGCCATTTTTGCCACAAGGTCATCATCTGCATTTAAAATTGCATAACCATCCGCTTTAACACTTTCCACTACAACACCTTTTACAAGAGCGAGGTCTTCCAGCGTATTTATTCCTTTCAGACCCAGATGATCTGCTGCAATATTGGTAACGATACCAATGTCACAATTGCTGAATCCTAAACCGGCACGGAGAATTCCTCCGCGCGCGCATTCCAGCACGGCAAAGTCCACTGTAGGATCTTTTAAAATAAATTCAGTACTGATGGGCCCTGTGCAATCGCCCTGCTGAAGCAAATGATTCTGTACATAAATTCCGTCAGTTGTCGTATAGCCCACACGGTAGCCCATGTATTTTACCATATGTGCAATTAACCGTGTCGTGGTAGTTTTACCGTTAGTGCCTGTAACTGCTATGATTGGAATCCGCGGATTAGTTCCCGGAGGATAGAGCATGTCCACTACCGGTTCAGCAACATTTCGCGGCAAACCTTCGGCAGGCGCTATGTGCATTCTGAAGCCGGGAGCGGCATTTACTTCGAGGACTGCTCCGCCATTTTCATTGATGGGTTCGGTAATGTTCGGAGCCATGATGTCAATGCCGCAAATATCAAGACCGACAATACGGGCAATGCGTTCGCACATGAATACATTGTAAGGATGAAGAATATCTGTAACGTCCGTTGAAGTTCCGCCTGTGCTTAGATTAGCAGTTGCTTTTAAATGAACAGTTTCATTTTTCGGAAGCACCGTTTCAAGAGCAAGGTTTTTTTCTTTCAGGATATTCAACGTCATATCATCCACTTTGATGGCAGTCAAAACTTTTTCATGACCATAACCCCTGCGAGGATCGGAATTGACTTTGTCAATGAGTTGTTGAATAGTTGATTTTCCGTCACCGGTAACAGCTGCGGGAGTACGGATCGCAGCAGCAACCAATTTATAATTTATTACCAGCACACGGTGATCAAACCCGGTAATGTATTTTTCAATAATAATTCCTTTTGAAATTTGCTTTGCGGCAGCCAGCGCAATCACCGCATCTTCCCATGTCCTGACATTTATCGTGGCTCCGCGGCCGTGATTTCCGTTAATGGGTTTCAGCACAACAGGATATCCGATGTAATCAATTGCATCTTTCAGATCATCCTCATCATAAATAATTTTTCCTTTCGGAACGGGAATACTGAATTGTTCCAGCAGGTTTTTTGTGTCTTCTTTATCACAGGCAATTTCTACGGCTATGCTGCCCGTTGTGGAGGCGACAGTAGCCTGTATTCTTCTTTGATTTACACCATAACCTAATTGTACTAATGAATGACGATTCAGGCGAATCCACGGAATACCCCGGCTTTGCGCTTCTTCAACAATGGAACCGGTGCTGGGGCCGAGGCGTTCGTCCTCCCGGATCTCACGCATCTTTTGAATATCTTCTTCAAGATTATATTCCGTACCATCCACCAATGCCTGCGCAATTCTGACAGCTGCTTTAGCCGCATACGTTCCTGCTTTTTCTTCCATGTATGAAAACACCACATTGTAAACTCCTTTTTCTCCGGTGCCGCGTGTGCGTCCGAACCCGGTATCCATTCCTGCAAGGGTTTGAATTTCCAGGGCAATGTGTTCAATCACATGACCTATCCATGTACCTTCTTTTACACGGTGAAAAAAGCCGCCTTCAAAATCTTCTGAACAGCGATGGGAAAACATTGTTGGAAACATTTTTTCGAGTCGTTCGGAAAACCCGGGAATTTTATCTGTTGGTTTTTCTTCCATGTCTTCAATGTCAAGTTTCATGACAATGAGCTTATGCCTGCGGATGCTCCAGAAATTGGGACCACGCATAGGGCGGATTTCAAGGATTTTCATTTAGATATACGATTTAGGATTTGGGATTTAGGATTTGCGATTTGCAGAATCTAATTTTTAAGTTTGGAAAATTACAAATAAATTTTTCTTGTTATTATTCACATCGAAGTGTTATTAACTCGGCTTAGTGTGTAACTGAAGTCAACGCAAACCTCTAAATTTGCAAAGAATATTTATTATCCTAAATGGCAAATTATAAATCGCAAATCCTAAATCCCAAATCATAAATTAAAAATATGGAAATTCCCAAAGGAAAACTGATAGCGATAGGCGGTAATGAAGATAAGGGAAATGAAAGTGTGCTTAATTCTGTAAAAAGGCATAATGTAAATTATTTTGAGCTCCAGATATTAAGCCGCATTGTGAAGGAGTTGCGTTCAAAAAGTGAAGCTGTAATTGAAATTATTACCAGCGCTTCTTCCATCTCGCAGGAGGTAGGTGAAAATTATGTGCGCGTTTTTGAAAAGCTGGGATGTAAAAATGCGGGGTTATTGCATATTAAAAGCAGGGAAGATGCACAAAAGCAGGAAAATGTTGAGCGTTT
>DATEMK010000247.1:0-8303 GCA_035275625.1 Bacteroidia bacterium | reverse complement strand
TAGTTTCCGGCAGGCAGTCCATTAAAAGTATTTCCACCCTGCCACGTTGCCCCGTTGTCAATGCTGTATTGAATTGCCCCGGTTCCTCCGTTCGCATTCACGGCAACAGAACCATCGGCACTTCCGTTGCAATTTGCATCAGTCGGGTTTGTATTTAAAGCAATAGCGGGAGGTTCATTAATAACCGCATTTGCAGTAGCCTGGCAACCATTAGCATCAATGATAATTATTGAATAATTTCCGGCAGGGAGGCTGATAAAATTATTTGCCGGTTGAAAGGTTACGCCATTGTCAATACTATATTGGATTGCACCTGTTCCGCCATTACTGTTTATAGTGATAGTGCCATCTGATCCGCCATTGCAGCTTGCATCTGTAGCCGGAGTTGTAGTTATGGTTGGGCCGGGAGTATCATTTACAACAATGTTGGCTGTAACCTGGCAGCCGTTTGCATCTTCAACAACAATATTGTAATTCCCTGACGGGAGATTATTAAAAGAACTTCCTGCCTGGAATGTAGCACCGTTATCAATGCTGTACTGCAACGTTCCGGTTCCACCGTTTGCATTGATATTTATATTTCCATTACTGTTGCCACAGGTGGAGTTATTGGAATTAGGATTGACAACTATTACAGGAGGTTCATTAATAGTAACTGATGTGATTGCCTGGCAGCCAGCGGCATCTTCTACAACAATGTCATAAGTTCCGGCCGGGAGATTATTGAAAGTATTTCCGGCCTGGAAAGTTCCCCCGTTGTTAATGCTGAATTGCAGCGCCCCTGTTCCACCGTTGGCATTAATAGTGATTGATCCGTTATTTCCACCGTTGCAACTGACATCAACTGAAGGGACGGAATTAATTGCCGGAGAAGCTGAGTTGTTTACTGAAACTGTTACAGTACCCGTGCAGTTGTTAGCATCTTTTACAACAAGATCATAATTTCCCGCAGGAAGATTATTAAAGGTATTGGATGCCTGGAATGAGGCTCCGTTGTTATTGCTGTACTGCAATGCACCGGTTCCTCCCACTACATTTATTGTAATAGAACCATTTGAAGTTCCGCAGGCTGCATCAACAACCACCGGGTTGACAACAATGGGATTGGGTTCAGCAATATTGACAACAGCGAGATAAGTGCATCCGTAAGCATCTTTTGCCTGGACATTGTAATTTCCGGCAGGCAAGCCATTAAAAACATTTCCTGCCTGGAATGTTGCACCATTATCAATGCTGTATTCAATTGGCGCAGTACCTCCGTTTGCAGTAATGGTGATTGTTCCGTTAGTTCCTCCGTTGCAGGAAACATTCGTGAAATTGACATTCCCGGTCATTGCATTAATGGCGAATGCAAGACAGGCAGACGGAGCAATATTTCCGCATAAATCCATTACCGAGCCGGATGTATTAGTGAGGCAAAAACTATAATTACCGGTGGTTGTAATGGGCGGACTAATAGTTACTGTATACGCATTATCATAATCTGCACCGATGGCGCACCCGGTAGAAGTCCAGTTTGAAAGAGTGTAAGGCCCCCCGGGTCCTGTGAGAGTAAAATCACCATTCTGAACAGAACTGCATTGAATATTTTCAGAAAAATTAAATGTAACCGAGGTGGCTCCGCATGCTAACGGCTGATTAAGAGAAACGAGTGCAGGCGGCACTGCATCAAAAATATTTGCTGTGGATGCTCCGAAGTCAATTGAATATCCATCATTGGAAGCTGTATAGTTGCTGACATTAACAACATAGGTTTGTCCGGCAGTAACCGGGATAGTAAGGTTATAGCGGACACCTGCAGCATTCTGATAATTTGTAACACCTCCCCCGTTGGGGCCTGTCGTTCCGGGCGTAGAGGAATAATTACAGCTTACCCTGATTGCTGTATTGGTGTATATGTCACTGCAATTTGCGCTGGTAAGATTATATACAGCCCAGTCATAATCATCCAGCATATTGACAGGAGTAATCAGGAAATTAAGAACTCCGCTGGTGTTAACTGTAAATGTGTACCAAACATCATTTCGTTCGCCTGATAAAAGGCAACTGTTGCTTGGATTAATTTCATTTGGTATGCTGCCTGTTCCCGAATAAGAAACAATGGTAGAATATGTATTCTGGCAAATCGGAATAGCATTCGGACAATCCTGGTTGGTAGGATCAGGGCCTGAAGTGGCGCAGAGTTGAAAATTTCCGTTACCATTATTACCGTACTCCCAAAACCGAACGTAAAGTGTGGAACCCGGGGTTAGTCCCGAGGCATTCAAAAGGGGCATCAGCCCGTTGTTGCTGTTATCATCATCGCAGTCAAGTAATGTAAGGCTGCTGCAGTTAGGACCTGTATAAAAAGCCATTCCGCCATCGGTCATGGTGCCCTGTTTGGAATCAACGGTAACAGCGCCAGAAGCCGGGACTGTTATGGTGAACCATACATCGCCACCGGAATAATTTGCGCATCCCGGCCCGGGCATACCGGTATTCGTTGCATTGTTATTATTATGGGTGGTATAGGCGCAGGTGGCTGCAATAGAAAGAGGGGTGGCATTGCACGGATCATCATTTGCGGGCTGTGCAAATGCAGCAGATGCAAGACAAACAAAAAGGAATAAAAATATTCGTAAAAATTTATTCATTCAGAATTGGTTATTTTATTCTTGAATTAATTTTCTGAAATCTTAAATACTGCGGAACCCCCGTTCCGTGAGAAGCTTCATGTTCCCCTCAATGGTCAAAAGTAAGAAAAAAAAACAATAGAAAAAACATTCTTATGAACAAAAATTATTGAATTATTAACAGAAATTCCCGTTTTAATACTAAAACGTAATACTAATGGATGAGAAACGGGATGAAAAGCTTTACAGCAGAATAAAAATTATTTGCCACAAAGGCACAAAGAAGCACAAGAAATCTAAACTGATCCACTACAGGAAGTTTAACGTTTATTCCTTATTCTGCTCTTTTTTCCGGGTATCTATATGGCGCTGCAAAATGTCACCGAGGGTTTCCACATCAATGCGCTTGGCAAGAATAGTTTTTGTATCGTCCAGCAAAAAAATCTGCGGGGTGCTGGAAAGGTCGTATTCAAAACGGAAATTGTTGCGTGTATGCAGGTCAGCGACATTTATCCAGTTAAGCTTGTGTTCGCGAATATATTTTTTCCATTTCTCTTCTTCCACTGCATCATTCACAGCGAAAATTTCCACACCTTTTGGCTTATACTTGTCATACAATTCTTTCAGCTTTGGCATTGACTTCTGGCAATGGCCGCAATCAGGATCCCAGAAAATCAAAACTGTAAAGGGCTTTTTAATATCATACAATGAACGATACACACCGGCAGTATCTTCCAGCACGAGGTTACGCGATTTTTTTCCGATCAGCAATGGTTTTAATTTTTTTGCCCGGTCCTGAATTTTTGCCAACTGGGTTGAATCCACCCAAAATGCCTGGTCGGCCGTGTAATATTTTTCAGTCATGTGAACGAACACAGCGTCCATGCCCATGATGTTGGATGTTTCATACGTATTGGTGACCCACCATACCACGAATTTGAAAACTTCTGAATTCGGCCGTGCAAGCTCTGCCACATAATCCGCTGCAGCGTTAATGGAATCAGGAATCTGGAGGGTGAGCTTTTTGATGTATTGCTCTATTTTGTTAAACAAAACGGGGGTGCGCAACATGCGGTCGTCTGTCATGTCAATATTATCAAAGAAATGCGCTTTGTAATAACGGTATTGAAAGGTGGAATCAATGGTGCCGTCAGGATTTTTGGGAGGGTCGGGAACTTCCACTTCCTGCGAGGTTTTAAAAACTTTGGTCATGAATGCATCCGGGTTGTCGGTCATGAATTTTGTTTTCATGCCGGTGACTTCTTTATTCAGATCATCCATCTTTTTCTGCACGGCTTTTTTGTCTTTATCCGATTTTGCATTTTCATATTCGGCTTTTAAAGGCTCTATTTCTTTTGATTTCTTGCCGATAAAATTGAGGTAATCGTAAAATAATTCATTGTCCTTTGAACCCGTTACTTTCATGTGCTTCACATAATCGGCTGTGTCGGTTTCCATGGTGAAATTTTGCTCTTTGTCAACCACCATTTCAAAATATCTTTTTTCAGGAAGCACAAAAAGGTAAATGCCTCCCGGCAAGGGCTGCGCCCCGTGAAAAATTACACTGCCGCTTGCATCCGCCAAAGCTGAATCCTGCAAATACTGCTTGTCGCCAAAATAATTTGCAAGGCGGCACATGGAGTCTTTGGGAACTCCATGAACGGTTACTTTTATCTGGTGCCCCTGGGAGAAGGTGTTTGAAGAAAATAATCCGAAAGCAATTAAAAGAATAGTCTTTAATCTTTTCATAGTTGTTTTTTATGGTCTTTTAAAGAAAGCAGGCAAAAATAACGATATTGGTGGTGAAAATTTTATGAAAGGTGTACGAAAAAAACGTGTTCAAAGTTTAAAAAAAATGTCCTTCAGGGTTTTATTTTAGAAGGGTCCTGCCGTGAATCAAAAACATCCGTCACATAAATCTTATTTTCTTCAATTCTGTAAATGATTTTATAATTTCCGGATATCAATCTTCTATATTTTTTTCCGAAACGATTCATGGCTTCTTCAACCTGCCCGGATTCAGGAAAATCTTTCAACTGAAAAATAGTTTCATCTATTTCTTTCTTGATTTTCTTTGCGACCGGAACAGATGCAGTTTCTTTATAGTATGAATAAATAGCGTGAACCTGCCTTTTTGCAAAATCGGTTAACGTAATTTTCATACACTACCAATTCTCCGATTCTTTGAGATAATCGTCAAAAGAAGTTACCTTACCATATTTAATATCCTCTTCGGCAGCCATTACTCTTTCTTTAAACTCTTCTTCCGAAAATGGTTTCAGTGATGATTCGTACCTTTTTACGAATTCTTTTTTACGAATTGACTGCACTTCATTGATAAGGTTTTCATCTTTGAGATGAATCAACCAGTCAATCAGGCTTAATTTTAATGTGTGGAGATTCATAGTTGTGTTTTCATATACAAAATTACAAAAATTACATTTTGCAAATGTTTTTAAAATCATTAAAACAAAAACGCCCCGGTGAGTACTCCGGGGCGTTTTTAGAAAAGTAACTATAAATCTAAATAAACAAACATCAGTTTTTTAAGCGTTTGTATTTTGTTCGCTTGGCTGAGGAGCAGGGATAATGAAATCGGTTTGCTGGGTGACATACGATCTTGAAACAGTCTGTCCGCGTTTTATTTCTATCGGAACGGACGCGCACAGAGTTCAACAGCCCGGACGCAAACTTTGAAATGCAGCACGCAGACTTACAAAGGCGATACGCATACTTTGAACCGGCACACACAAAACCAGGTTGCTCATGCTCAAAATCTGGTTTGGGATTTACAAAAGGTGATTTTGTATTTGCAGAAGGTGATTGTTGAGAAATGGAAATGGTTTTTGGGGATATTATATTTTAAGGAGTGGAGATGGGAAGATTTTTGTCTTTATAAAGAAACTTCGCGACTTGATACTATTTTTTATTCTCTGCCGTTAAGGCTTAAACTTAACCCCTATGATTATTAAAATAGACAGAAGAAAGATTGAGAGCTTATGCATTTTTTTATCGCTTGTACTTGTAATTATTTTAACTGTACTTGGAATATTTGCGCTTGCAGATAATTTTTTGTCGTGGGACATATTGCCTGCAAAGGTTGAAAAGATTGCCTATTTACTGATGTGGGCATTCGGCATTATAATATTTGCCTCATTCCTGATTTGCCTTATGGTGAACCTGAGCATATTCACCATCAGTATGGAAAAAATAGCTGAAAAATTTGACAGTACCGGCAAAAAAGAATAATATGCAGGGGACGGATTTGAATATCAACTTTAAGGTTATAAAGAACATACTTGTTTGTTGCCTGTTGATTGCCTGTTGTGTTTTTATCCTTAACCAGGTTGACAACAGAAAGAAATACCAGCAGTTTATTGAATTGAATAGTTTTTTAAAGAACTCGAAAAAGGTTTTTGAAATCCAGCAATTAATAAATGACTCTCTTGTAAATAGCAAACAGCAGGTTGATAAGGTTTGCAGCATTATGAATTCGTTAAAAAATGATATCCGAAAATTTGATGACTGCGAATTATATATCAAAAAAAATGAAAGGTATTATCAAATTAATTACCGGAGGAATTATGAAAATAATGTCTGGGCTAATATGAAAGAGTTAGAATTTTTGCCTTCGACAGAGATAGAAAATGTGGTTGACTTGTTAGACAAAAACACTGATACACCGCTTGAGGATATTTATGGGATAACTAAAAACAGGAATTATATCTGGACAATAATTAAGTTAAAAGATGCTTATTTTTTTGCGAAGCTGTATAAGAGAGATTGACAACCGGATTGAATCAAAATAAATACATCTTCATAATCTCCACCCCTAAATACCCCTACTCAATCCCGAGTATAAAAACCAGCAGGCAATAGCCCCACCTAAGACATAGCACGGGCTGGCTCAATCCGCCACTGGCGGATTGCCCTCCGGAGGGGAGGGATGCTAACGCGTATATCATATGAGGTATGAGGAATGCTGACGCGTAAAAAAAAACCGGGAGCGAAAAAAATGCTCCCGGCCTACCTAACCCTATGAAAATACTCATGCTCTGAATTTAATCAGAGGTATTTTTTAAAGTTTTTGAATCGTATGTTTTTTTATTTCCTTTTGCTTCTGATTGCAACTTGCTGATGGCTGCTTCGTTTTCTTTTATCCTTTCATGAAGGGCAGCCAAGTCCTTTTCCCTTTGACTGATCCTGGATTCAAGCCGGCCAGCTTCTGATTTCTGTTTTTTTAATTCTTTTTTATCAGCGCTGATGGTTGACTGAAGACGCTGCGCCCTTAAACGGGCAATCTTAAGATCTTCGGTTTTTTCTTTTAATTCAATGCGCTCTTTGGCGGCATTATTACGGGCCTTTGATAAATCAGCCTGCGTACTCTGAGCATTTGCCGAAACTGCAAATGCAACGGCTATTGCCAATAAAAATAACTTCTTCATTTACATAACTCCTCTTCTTTTTATTGAATTTATTAAAAAATGTTTTAATCATTTTTTATACTTAAAAATATTTACAACGCAAAAGTAACCGGTGCAGATAAAGTTTTAATGAATGAATTCTTTATATCTTGGCATCAAATAAATAAGATGAAAAATCCTGCCTTCTCAAAATCATTTTTAGTAAAACCCATTTTAGTAATCGCTTTTTTGGTTTTAATTAAGTGTAATTGTTTTGCTGCTGTTAAGACTGCTGCCATGGACGGGTACTGGTCAAACCCCAATATATGGCTGCCTGCGGGAGTGCCGGCTTCGAATGATTCGGTCACCATTATTGCCAATGTGTATTTTGATATTCCGGTAACCATAACTGCGGGAGGCAGGGTGGTTATAAATATCGGTGCCACATTATGCGGGCAGGATACATTCCGGCTATTGTGCGGAGGATTTTTACTTGTGAACGGATTGATGAGTGGAATAGATATCTATGTGTCCGATGGTGTGATTGGTTTTCCGGGCCATGTGTATGCCGAACATAGTTTGGTTTCCAATCCGTGCTCATCAGGATTTATTGTTAACGGGCTTTCAGTGGTGGGACAGCCTTATTCGTGCCCTACCACGGGAATTGATGAAATAAGCGATCACAGCGGTGTGAATGTATTTCCAAACCCTTTCTCTGGCTACATTGAAATATCCCTGGCAGGAAATGAATTAACCGAAATTATTTTATATGACCTGGTTTCACGGAAACGGGTACAAAAAATATTCAGAAATAATGTTTCTTTAAATACAGCAGCGCTTGCAAAAGGAATTTATTTTTATGAAGTGAGAAAGAATAATGCGGTGATTAAAAAGGGAAAAGTTATAAAAGAATAAAAAGCATAATGAAAAAATATATTTGCATTTCGCTCCTCGCATCTTTGCATGTTATGAATTGTTTTTCGCAGGAAATCCGAGGGTTTTCAACGTTTAATAACATTCAACTTAACCCGGCTTATGCAGGACAGGACGGGAAGCATGTTTTTAATCTTGCGAGAGAAGTGGATACCAAATATTTTGACTCTGAGTTAAAGGGAAACGGATGGCCGGAGTGCTATGAATTTGCTTATGCGGCAGATATTCCTAAACTGCACAGCGGGGCGGGTTTGTTTGCTTCATTGTTTAAAATAGGGATTGAAAATTATTACAAAATCGGGGGGCTTTATGATTATAATTTTAAGCTCGGTGAAAAATCAAATCTCCGGCTTGG
>DATEMK010000246.1:0-4432 GCA_035275625.1 Bacteroidia bacterium | reverse complement strand
CCCAGCTATAGTCCTGTTATTGTTGATTCATCCGGCCAATTGCGCAGTGTAAATGCAAATGATGACAACCTGGATGCAGCTATTTATAATGCAATGTCCTGGCTATTGGGCGGCAATACTCTTCCCGGTTACGCTTCTGATAATTATTTAGGCACAAATAATCATAAAAACCTGGTATTTAAAACCGATGCCACTGAAAGAATGAGAATTACAGCCGCTGGCGATGTAGGGATAGGAACCAGCAGTCCTTCTCAAAAATTAGAAATCGCCCATAATGATTCCTCAGGAGGGATTGTATTAAACCGGCTCAACAGTACAGTAAGTAAAAGCCAGATATCCTTTCAGAAAAACGGTAATGAGAAATGGGCAATGGGCATCAATTCAGAAGGATGGAATAATGACCCTACAGACAATTTCTTTATTTTTCAGCGTGGCGCTGTGCCTGCAATGCGCTTTTATATTGATGACCACGGGAGGGTAGGCATTGGAGTGATACCTCCCGCTTCATGGCCCCAAAATACTACTCATTATATGTTATATGTAGAAAATGGCATTAAAACAAGAGATGTAAAAGTAACTGCTGCAAATAATTTTCCCGATTTCGTTTTCAATTCTACCTATCAACCCCCCGGCATATACGAGCTCGAACAATTTATAAAACAAAACAAGCACCTTCCCGGCATTCCATCAGCAAAAGAAATTGAAAAAAATGACGGTTATGAAGTAGGAGATATGGTGGAAAAACTATTAGAACAAACAGAAATACAATCGCTTTATATTATTGATCTGCAAAAACAAATTGATGAGTTGAAAGTCCGGGTGAAAAATTCAGAAAGGAGGAAATAGTATGAAGCCCTTATCAAAAATAATTTTTTCCTGCTTTATTTTACTCATTGTATGTTCAAATTCATTTTGCCAATATTTTACGATTAAAGGAAAGCAATTTTATGATGGAAATGATGATCCTTTTTACCCGGTTATTATGAATTATTCTCCGAGGCTGACATATAATACCTATCCCCCGTCTGTGCCTGCAGAATTAGATTTCCATCCTCATTCTAATTATGGCAGCACTATCGGGTTTGAAAATCCAAATGGTCCGTTGGCGGTTTTTTACGATTTCCAGGAAATTTATTCTCTGGGTTTTAATACCGTTCGGCTTGGAGCAGGATTAAAGCGTTATAATGCTGCTATTGATTCCACACCCTGTGATGGTATAATTTCCGGTCCATTATTCACAATTGATTGGTTTCTTGATATGAATGGCGATAACAATGAGTGTTTTGCCATTCAGCCTCCTTATTCCAGTGACAGTTCTGTTAATCTCAATATGTCACTATATCTTCAAAAACTAAACGACCTTATTGCGCTGGCAGACTCGGCAGGTTTAAAAGTAATTCTGCTTACTGCTGATGGTTATGGATTATTTCAAGACCAGGCTGCGGTTGATGACTACCAGGCGTTTTTAGAGGTTCTTACAGATTACTTTAAAACAAATACCACCATCATGGCTTATGACCTGGATAATGAACCCGGTTACAAAGACGATGATAACGGAATTTATTTTCGCCCTAAATCTGATGTATGTTCATTCACGGACCAGCTTTATGATGCAATAAAGCAGGTGGATCCACACCATCTTATTACTATCGGTCATGGCAATGTTTTTAACTGGGATCCTGAAATAATGAAAACCGATTTTGTTTGTTTCCATTTTTATCCAAACCCTGATTTTCTTGTTGATTTTGCAATTAATAATTTATCAACTGATCAGCCCGGTGTGATGGAACGCGGCATAAACAGAATGCTCGGGCAAATTTATTGGGCAACCAATCACATACAGCGCCCTTGGATTTTGGAAGAAACCGGTTTTACTTCACGGAGCACGAATGGTGACTGGTTGTGCTTTGGTATGTTTGGAGACTATACCGATCTCTCGAATTACCTCAGCTCTTTTCTGCCTTATGTAAAAAACTGTATTTCAGGTTTTGCATGGTGGGGTTTCCAGGACGACTTTCCTGAATCTCCTCCCACACCGTGCGATCCTTACCTTTCATCATCCGATTCATGGCGCCAGCGTTTTTGGGGTTTGATTAAATCCGGTGATCCCGATTCCACTACCGGAAGTTATACAACTCCTGTAATGCTCGAAAAACAACCTGCCTGCAGCACGTTTGCTGCTTTTGACTGGAATACCACTCCCTCTGCCTGCACTATGCCCCCTAATTATGACGACCCCTTTCTTTATGCCTCTGTTTACAATACTTCTCTTTATCATCGTGTTTATGGCTACATTAAAGATGATAACCAGCATCCCATTGAAAATGCTTTGGTGAGAGCCAGAAATTATATTAGAACAGATATAGACCCATTGGGTCAGATAATATATGTCAATCAATGGATCTATACTTATACAAATTCAATCGGGCATTTTGAAATTGTTCCTTATACAAACGTTGCGACATCCATCCCAACAATTTCTACAATTGAAGGAACAGCCGCTAGTTCAAAACGGTTTCAAATGGGAGGTTCTTGGCCTTATCCCCCTATTCAAATTACCACAAATGCAGGTGATATAGGTAATATAAATATTGACAAGATCCATTTTGATTATAATTTAACTGTTAACAATGTTACTGTAGCATCAGGCAACACAAGAAATTTTAGAGGATGGAACAGTATTACAGTGAACAATACCAGCATTTACGGAACAAGCAATATCAGGGCAAGGCAGGAAATAAACATAAACCATGAATTTCATGCAGACACCTCAAGCGAAGTGCATATTTTCACTGACGAAACTTTTCACAATTGTGATAATTTCAGCTCTTTCACCCGCATTGCCGCCCTGAACGGGCAAGGTAGCAGTGAAGGCGAATTGCCGGGAGCAATTGAATTAACTTTTAAAGAAAGAAAGGATAAACCTTTCAATGTGTCAATAATTCCCAATCCGAACAAAGGAATTTTTACCGTTGATCTCGGAAGTAATACTTTTTCAACACAAATAAAAATAGAAATAAAAAATCCAATTGGCGAATCATTAAAAAAAATGACTACCTTAGACAATAATTTCACTGTTGATTTAAGCGCTGCACCCAAAGGAATTTATTTTGTTGAAATAAATTCTGAAATCGGATCAGCAACAAAAAAAATAATCATAAACTAAAACCTGAGACAATGAAAAAGCAAATTATCATTATCATTATATTCATTTTAACTACAAAGGCAGTTTTTAGCCAGTGGCAATGGGCAAAACAGCAAGGAGGAAACCTGATAGACTTTAACAGGGGAACTGTCATTGATGCAAATAATAATGTTTATTGCAGTGGCACTTTTGAGATAAGCTGCTTTTTTGACAATGATACGCTTAATTCAAACGGTTATAACGATATGTTTCTTGCAAAATACGATGCATCGGGCAATGAATTATGGACAAAGAGATTTGGTGGGAACAATTCAAGTAGTTATTATGAATATGGGGGAATTGTACTAATTGATAACAATAACAATTGTTTGTATTATGTAGGGCATTTTGAGGGCATTTTAACCATTGATTCATACACTGTAAATTCCGCTACCGGGGCTACCATGTTTTTAGCAAAATTCGATTTGTCAGGTAATTGTCAGTGGCTTTTAGGAATCGGTAGTGGAAGTAGTAATGACCTGCCTGGTCCAGTGATATTAGATGTTAATAACAATATTTATTTTACAGGCGTTTTTGGAAATAATGGCACTTTAGGGACATTTGCCCTAAACAAAGGCTGTTTTCTGTCAAAGTTGGATGCAAACGGCAATATTTTATGGGCAAGAGATGAAATTACAGGAGGCTATTCCACACGAATGAAAATTCTGAATAATTATATAATTTTATCCGGAATTTGTACAAATGATACTACTGTAGTTGATACAGCCACATTAATAACTCAGAACGGAGGTGTTTTTTTAGCACAGATTGATACGGGCGGCAACTATATTCACGGCAAAAGTTATCCAAGTAATTTAGCTGCTTTCCCCCTAAGTTTTGAGTTGGATGCAGCTAATAATGTTTATATGACAGGACAATTCACGGACTCTATAAATTTTGATGGAACTATACTTTCCAATAACCATATTTTTGATATGTTTTTCTGTAAATTTGATAGCAATTTTAATTTGAAATGGGCGCAACAAACCAATAGCTCTGGTGTCTATGGTGGAAAAGCGACACGCATCATTCCAGATGTTGACGGTAATTTTTACATTGTTGGTTCTTTTAGCGGAAGTGCGACCTTTGATACTTTTAATTTAAATTCTTCTGCCACTCAGGATATGTTTGTTGCACGTTATGACTCCAGTGGCACATGTATTGGCATCAGGAACTTTGGCGAAGCTGAGGCATGGGCAATTAACCTGGATGGCAATGGTGATTTAATTATTGCAGGTAATTTTATTA
>DATEMK010000245.1:0-2342 GCA_035275625.1 Bacteroidia bacterium | reverse complement strand
AGTGTTCTTTTCACCGACCATGTTCAAAAAAACTTTTCACTACTTTTAAACAATCTTCTTTTTCATTTTTCAATTCAATAATTTTACTCAGATAAATTGCTAACCTCAAAAAAAAATGAAAAAATTAACGCTCCTGGCAACCATATCTCTCAGCCCGCTGTTTACTGAAGCGCAAACACTCGGAGGATATACCATTTATGATCACCTCGTCACAGCCATCCATCCGTATGGATGCAGCCCGGGTTATGTCACGCACTTACCGGATGATTCCATCTGGGTTAATTTTTTTCCCAATGATAGCATGACAGGAAATTTTTCAATGCCGGGCATAGATGCTGGCGGAGATGATTTGCTGCTGGAAACCGGATTTCATCCATCTAATTATGCTGTGTGCTTATTATTATCCAACGGTCAGTATTCCACCTCCCATAATATCACGCTATCAGACTGGGTGCCGTTGTCTGATACAACATGGTATTATGCTTTTACCAATTGCTTAACCGGGGGAATGCTTGCTCCACGTTACATTGTGGCGCTTGATTTTAATCTCGATTTTGGCTTAACAGCATCGGATACTGTAACAGGAATAAAAATAATCTTTTTCCTCTCAGCGGGAGAAACTGATTTTGCCGGGGCATACATTATTAATCCGCAATCAACCGGTATAAATGAGCACGCGTCAAAGCCTGAACTGTATTTTTCTCCCAACCCGTTTTCAGATAAAATAAATATCACAATTATAAATAATGAACTTTCGGAATTTAGTCTTTATGATATTGCTTCCCGAAAATTAATACAACAGAAATTTACAAATTCTGTTTCAATAAATACTGCACAACTTTCAAAAGGAATTTACATTTATGAAGTGAGTAATAAGAATGGAATAATTAAGAAAGGAAAAGTTGTGAAAGAATAAGAATTCAAAAGCTTTTCCCCACTTTTAAACAATCTTCTCCCGATAGCTATCGGGATCATTTTTCAAATTCGAAAATTAACACTGTTTCGTTAAGACAACATGCTGCGTACTTAATAAAAAGATATTTTGCTGGTATTCCGTAATGTTGTCATACATTTGTCAGGATTGCTCAAAAGCAGCTCCATAAAGGAATTCCTTCTTTTACCCGTTTGAAAAAATAACAATTTTACTTTAATCCCTAAAACAATTTAAAAATGAAAACAAAAACTCAATATGCAAAAATTATTCTGATCGTTGTTTTATCGGCTCTTTCACAAACAACCTATGCGCAATGGAGCGTTTTAGGCAATAACATTTATAACAGCAATACAGGAAATGTGGGTATAGGAACTACGGCTCCCGGGTATAAGCTTGATGTGAGCGGAAATATCAATATCATAAGCAGTAACAGCAGGTACCTGATATCCGGGTTGCCTGTGTTAAGCGCTAAAGGAACAAGAAATACTTTTGCAGGAAAAAATGCAGGAAACTTTAACACGGGTATAAACAATACAGCCTGTGGTTTCAGGGCATTGTACAATAACACAACAGCAAACAGCAATACCGCAGTGGGATCGGCTGCTTTGCACAATAATAAAACCTGTAACGCTCAAACTGCCGTAGGAGATTCCGCTTTATATACACAGTCCGTAAACGGAAGCGCTAATACAGCAATTGGCGCCAAAGCATTATTTTATGCTGATAATTATGTTACCCATAATTCAGCGCTCGGTTACCAGGCGCTGTATAATATGGTAGGTAATGGTATAGCACCCCCTTCGCGCTACAATACAGCAGTCGGTTATAATGCTATGCATCTCGCCTCGAGCGGAGATCAGAATACTGCAGTCGGATCATCTGCATTGACGTATGGCGGATTATATAATACAGCAGTGGGGGTGGGTGCTTTGTCGGCTGATCCGGCTTCTCACACAACAAATACCGCTCTTGGCTATACAGCAGATGTCAGCGTTGGTGCAGGCGTCAACAGTTCTACTGCAATTGGCAGCGAAGCTATCGTCAATGCCAGCAGTAAAATACGTTTAGGCAATACTACTGTAATGACTATCGAAGGACAGGTAGCTTATTCTTTTCCCAGCGATCAGCGTTTTAAATTTAATATCAATGAAAATGTAAAAGGGCTGGAATTCATAAATAGCCTTCGCCCTGTAACGTACCAGTTCGATACAAAAAAGTTTGACGATTTTCTCATGAAAGACATGCCGGATGAGAGAAAGCAAAATCATTTGAAAAACCAGGATTATGCTTCTGCAACAGCAATGGTTCACACAGGTTTTATTGCACAGGAAGTGGAAAAAAATGCAAAGGCATGCGGCTTTAACTTTGATGGTGTTCATGTCCCTTCAAATGAGTATGACAACTACAG
>DATEMK010000244.1:0-16572 GCA_035275625.1 Bacteroidia bacterium | reverse complement strand
TAATGCATTATTGCATCATGCCCACCCTCGCAATATTCAGATCGAAAAGCCGAGTATATCAAAAAGAAGAATAAGATCAGCATTAAAATCCAAATGAATCTTTTTTCGTTTTTTGATATGAAATGAATAATTTTTTCCATGATTACTTTAAGTGGTCAGAACAATTCATCTTGGGGGACCTATAATCAACATCAAAAATTACATGGCATAACATAAGAATAAGCCCATGTCGTAACACTTTTTTGTGACTGATAGACTAAGAATAGGCTTGCATCTTTATTGAAGGTCGGAATGATGGAAGACAAATCGATCAGCATTCATGATCTATTTGATTTTAAAAAATAAACGTAAAGGTATCTTTATAAAACATTTGCACAAAGAAAATAGAAGATTTTAACATGTTAAAACAGAATTTCATACCTTTGTCCCAGTTCTTTAAAAAATACTTATCAAGAAAGGTGGAGGGACTGGCCCTGTGAAACCTTAGCAACCGTTTCGCTTTTGCGGAAGACAGGTGCTAATACCAATTCGCCTGAGGCGAAAATGATGAGTCGAAAACGATTTTAAAAATATTTATAAATCTCTTCGGCTTCTGTCGAAGAGATTTTTTTTTGGTCAATTAATATTAAAAAATATGTAAAAGGATGGTTGAAAATTCAGAATTTGAAGTAGTAAAAACAAAAGAGGTAATAGATACCCTTATCAATAACCGTTTGAATGAACACTATCATTCAATGCATGGTTCAATGCAGGAAAGCATGCATGTGTTTATTAAAAACGGATTACGTGCAGTAAATAAAAACCTTCCGGAAATAAAAATTCTGGAAATGGGTTTTGGAACAGGGCTAAATGCTATTCTGACTTTCCGCGAGAACCAGGTGTTGCAGAAGTACATTCATTATACAACTGTGGAAGCATTTCCTTTACCTGTCTCCATCATTGATAAGTTAAACTACTTTGAGTATTTTGGAAAACCATTACAGCCATTTTTTCAGCGAATGCATGCCTGCAACTGGTTTGAGAATATCGCTTTCGGAGATTTTGTTTTGCATAAAATAAAATCCGACATGATTGAATTGCAATTAGACCGAGGATACGATTTGGTTTATTATGATGCATTTTCCCCGGCTCATCAACCGGAACTTTGGACATTTGAAGTGCTGCATAAAATTTATGAAGCATGTAATAAGAATGCAATTCTTGTTACCTATTGCGCTAAAGGAGAAGTGAAAAGAACTTTGGAAAAAGTTGGATTTACAGTTAAAGCACTTGAAGGGCCGAAAGGAAAAAAAGAAATGATTAAAGCGGAAAAAAAGTTTAAAGTTTAAAATTAGACATGCCAGATATAAAAAAAGAATTAAAAAAACGTGTTCTCGTTATTGATGGTGCAATGGGTACCATGATTCAGCGATACAAGCTGGATGAAAACGGGTATCGTGGTGAACGTTTCAAAGACTGGAAAAGTGATTTGAAAGGCAACAATGATTTGCTTTCATTGACGCAGCCGCAAATTATCAAAGACATTCACAAAGCATACCTCGAAGCCGGTGCTGATATTATTGAAACAAATACTTTCAACGCACAAAAAATTTCTCTTGCCGATTATCACATGGAGGAATTAGCGTATGAATTAAATTTTGAATCCGCAAAAATCGCAAAACAGGCCGTTCGTGAATATCTCACCCTTAATCCCCTTCCAAAGAAGAGTGGAACACCCCCCCTCTCCTTTGGAGAGGGGTCGGGGGTGAGGTCAGCCGGAGAAGGTCAGGTTTGGGTTGCCGGTGCGCTCGGACCCACCAACCGCACTCTTTCTCTTTCTCCAAAAGTCACTGACCCCGGCTACCGTGCCGTAACTTTTGATGAAGTGGCTGATGCTTATGCTGAACAGGTTCGCGGCTTGATTGATGGCGGAGTGGATTTGATTTTGATTGAAACAATTTTTGATACCCTCAATTCAAAAGCTGCATTGTTTGCTGTGCAAACTGTTTTTGAAGAAAAAAATATTTCGTTGCCCGTTATGATTTCAGGAACGATAACGGATGCAAGCGGAAGAACATTATCAGGGCAAACCGTTGAAGCATTTTTGAACTCTGTTTCTCATGTTAATTTGTTAAGCATTGGTTTGAACTGTGCACTTGGTGCCAAAGAAATGCGTCCCTATTTGGAGGAGCTAAGCGAGAAAGCGTCATTTTTTATTTCCTGCTATCCGAATGCGGGTTTGCCAAATCAATTTGGTGAATATGATGAAAGCCCTGAACACATGGGCGCAGACATTCACGATTTTCTTGAAAGCGGTTTTGTAAATATTGTGGGCGGATGTTGCGGCACAACTCCCGAACATATTAAACACATTGCCGAACATGCGCGAAAAACTCCGCCAAGAAAAATTCCGGTCATAGAACCCTATCTTCGATTGAGCGGATTGGAAGCCGTTACATATCGTCCTGATTCAAATTTTATGAATGTAGGAGAACGAACAAATGTTACAGGCTCTAAAAAATTTCTTCGTTTAATTAAGGATGAAAAATACGAAGAAGCATTAAGCGTTGCAAAAGAACAAGTGGATGGAGGCGCACAAGCCATTGATGTGAATATGGACGAAGGAATGCTGGATGCAAATTTTGCCATGAAAAAATTTTTAAATCTCATTGCAAGCGAGCCTGACATTTCCAAAGTCCCTGTGATGATTGATTCATCAAAGTTTGAAGCGATTGAATCAGGATTAAAATGCACGCAGGGGAAATCAATTGTAAATTCTATTTCACTTAAAGGTGGCGAAGAGCAATTCATTCTCGAAGCAAAGACAGTAAAAAAATATGGAGCAGCGGTTATCGTGATGTTGTTTGATGAACAGGGACAGGCCGATACTACCCCTCGCAGAATTGAAATTGCAAAACGCGCGTATGATATTCTCGTCAATAAAATAAATTTTCCGCCACAGGATATCATCTTCGACCCGAATATTTTTCCGGTTGCAACCGGGATGGAAGAGCACCGGAAAAATGCGTTGAGTTATTTTGAAGCGACAAAGTGGATTAAAGAAAATCTTCCGTTTGCAAAAATTTCAGGGGGCGTAAGCAATGTTTCATTTTCATTTCGCGGTAACGACCATGTACGTGAAGCCATTCACGCAGCATTTCTATATCATGGAATAAAAAATGGAATGGACATGGGAATTGTAAATCCTTCGCAGCTTATCGTGTATGATGAAATTGAAAAAGAATTATTGGAACTGGTGGAAGATGTTTTGCTCGACAGGCGGGAAGATGCAACAGAACGGTTGATCAATCATGCCGAAAAAGTTAAAGGTGCCGGAAAAGAAAAAGATGTAAAGGACGAAGAGTGGAGAAAAGGAACCGTTGAAGACCGCATTTCACATTCACTGGTTAAAGGGATTACAGATTTTATAGAGGTTGATATAGAAGAAGCGCGGGGAAAATATGAAAAGCCGCTGCACATTATTGAAGGGCCACTGATGGTTGGAATGAATGTAGTTGGGGATTTATTCGGAGCAGGGAAAATGTTTTTGCCGCAGGTTGTTAAGAGTGCGCGAGTCATGAAAAAAGCAGTTGCGTATCTCGAACCTTATCTTGAAAAAGAGAAAGTTGTCGGTTCAAAAAACGGGAAAGTTTTATTGGCAACAGTAAAAGGCGATGTACACGACATCGGAAAAAATATTGTCGGTGTGGTAATGGCTTGCAATGGATACGATATTGTGGATATGGGAGTGATGGTTTCGTGCGATAAAATTCTTGCAAAAGCAAAAGAAGAGCAAGTGGATGTCATTGGCTTAAGCGGGTTGATTACACCTTCGCTGGATGAAATGGTGCACGTTGCCAAAGAAATGACGCGCGAAGGTTTTACTATTCCCTTATTGATTGGTGGTGCGACTACAAGCAGGGTGCATACGGCTGTAAAAATAGAACCCCATTATGAGCATACAGTTGTGCATGTAAATGATGCTTCCCGAAGTGTGCCTGTGGTGAGCAATCTGCTGTCAAAAGAGCTGAAAGCAAATTTTGAGAAAGAAATAAAAGCGGAAAATGCCCGTACGCGTGAGTATCATAAAGCCGACCGTGCAAAGAGCAATTATATTTCTATTGCCAAAGCGAGAGAAAATAAATTTGAGCTGAATGGTGCAGTTGTCTCCAAACCAAACTTTACTGGAATAAAAGTTTTTGAAGATTATGCTTTAGAAGAAATTTCACAATACATTGACTGGACTCCCTTTTTTATCAGTTGGGAAATGAAAGGCAGCTATCCCAAAATTTTTGAAAATAAAGAACGCGGAGCAGAAGCAAAAAAATTATTTGATGAAGCGCAGGACATGCTCCATAAAATCATCAAAGAAAAATGGCTGACTGCAAAAGGAGTAATTGGAATTTTTCCTGCTAACAGCGAGGGAGATGATATTTTGGTTTTCTCCCCTTCTCCTTTGAAGAAGGGGCAGGGGGATGATGTTATTGCAACTTTTCACACCATCAGGCAGCAATCTCAAAAATCAACAGAACAAAAAAATGTTGCTTTGGCAGATTTCATCAAACCAAAAAACCTCACCGGAACACCCCCCCTCTCCTTTGGGGAAGGTCGGGGTGAGGTCAATTTTGGAGAGGGTCAGGTCGAAGTCAATGCAAGTTCCCCCGGATATTTCACAACCGAATTAAAACATTGGCAAAAACTTTTGCCTTTTGCAAAGGATATGAGACATGAACCGACTCAGGCAGAAAATATTTTGTGGCAGGAACTTAGAAACAGAAAACTCGGTCATAAGTTCCGGAGACAACATCCTTTGGATGGTTTCATTCCTGATTTTATTTGCTTAGAGAAAAAATTAATTATTGAAGTGGATGGAGAAATTCATATTGAACAAAAAGAATATGACGAGGGAAGAACTTACGAATTAAATGAAATAGGATATAAAATAATTCGATTTACAAATGATGAAGTAATAAACAAAAAAGATTTTGTTCTAAATAAAATAAAAGATGAATTAAAAAATAAAACTCAATCGAAAGAAGAAGTTTCCCCCCTCTCCTTTGGAGAGGGGGCGGGGGTGAGGTCAGACCATATCGGTGTCTTCGCTCTCTCTACCGGTTTCGGTATCGAAAAATGGATTGAAAAATTTGAAAAAGATCATGATGATTATTCAGCTATCATGTTGAAGGCATTAGCTGATCGTTTAGCTGAAGCATTTGCAGAACTAATGCATAAAAAAGTCCGCACGGAAATTTGGGGTTATGCAAAAGATGAAAAATTAACCAGCGAAGAAATCATCAAAGAAAAATACCAGGGCATTCGTCCCGCACCGGGCTATCCTGCACAACCCGATCACACAGAAAAAATCACATTGTGGAAATTATTAGATGTAGAAAAAAACACGGGCATTACACTCACCGAAAGCCTCGCCATGTATCCCACTGCTGCCGTAAGCGGTCTGTATTTCGCACATCCTGACGCGCATTATTTTTCTGTTGGTAAGCTGGAAAAGGACCAGGTGGAAGATTATGCCCGCAGAAAAAATATGAAGGTGGAAGAAGTAGAAAGATGGTTAGGAACTAATCTTTCTTATTGAATGATCATATTTTTTTGAATGGTTTAGATTTTTATCAGCCCCTGAAAAACAATGGCAAAAAAGATCGAAGCGAAAACACCTTCTAAAGATGATTACCCTGTCATCACATGTAAAACGCAAAAACAATGGCATAATTGGCTTGATAAGAATCATTCAAAATTAAACGGAGCCTGGCTGCGTTTTTTTAAAAAGGCTTCTGATACCAAATCAGTTAATTATAAAGAGGCTGTAGATGAAGCGCTTTGCTACGGATGGATTGATGGGCAGTCTAAGAGCTTTGATGAAAATTCGTGGATACAAAAATATACTCCGCGCAGGGCAAAAAGCGTCTGGTCAAGACGAAATATTGAAAACATTTCGCGGCTTGAAAAAGAAGGCAGGATGAAACCTGCAGGGCTTAAAGCGGTGGAAGATGCTAAGAAAGACGGCAGGTGGGAAAAAGCTTATGACTCTCCTGTTAACATGAAGGTTCCGGAAGATTTTCTTAAAGCGCTTTCAAAAAATAAAAAGTCATTGGCCTTTTTTAATACACTTAATAAGACAAATACCTTTGCTATTGGCTGGAGATTACAAACTGCAAAAAAACCCGAAACAAGGGAAAAGCGAATGAAAGCAATTCTTGAAATGCTTAAAAAGGGAGAAAGATTTCATTGATAATAATTACATGCGCCTGCAGAAATATAAATCGCTCCGCGGGGTTTATTAACATGTTAATGTAGCTGACTCCCATAACTGAAAATTAATCCGTTTCTTTATTGCGGCTTTTCAAAATTCCGATCAGCAAATAACCATGTTGAAAAGATAAAATTATACGATGTCATTATTCGTAAATTCGTACAGATTTGTATTCGTTGATGACAACCCAAAAAGGATTCAACCATCTTAAAAAAACACACTCATGAATAGTAAACTTTTATTTTCTCTTGCATTAATTTTTATTTCGCTAACGGGGCTTGCCCAGCAAAAAGAAACCGGGAGTCTCGTTTCAGAAGGAATACCTGAAATACCTTCCGATTTGATGGAGCGCATGAATCAATATCAAAACACCCGCTCGGCAAGCTTCTCCGGCTGGAACCGCGCAGACAATACAATGCTGATGAGCACGCGCTTTGGCGAAACATCACAATTGCATTTGATAAATCATCCGGGAGGGGCGCGCAAACAAATTACTTTTTTTAAAGAGCCTGTCGGTGGCGGAAGTTTCTGCCCTGATACAACGTATAAGGGATTTATGTTTACGAAAGATGTGGGCGGCAACGAATTTTCGCAGCTGTTTTGGTTCGATATGCAGACCGGCAAATACGAAATGGTATCAGACGGTGGGCGCACTCAGAACAGCGGACCGCTCTGGAGCAATGCCGGCAGCCGGTTTATCTATACCAGCACAAGGCGCAATAAAAAAGATTACGATCTGTATCTTTCATCCATGACAAATCCTAAAGAATCAAAGCTCGTCTTACAGCAAACGGGCAGTTGGGCCCCGATGGATTGGTCACCGGACGATAAAAAAGCAATCGTGTTGAATGAAATCTCGGCAAACAAATCCTTCCTCTGTATCCTGGATTTGGAAAGCATGAAATTAGACACTATAAATCCTTCCGGGGAGGAGATTGCTTATAGCGGAGCAGCATGGTCAGCCGATGGGAAAGGAATTTTTATTATTAACGATCAGCAGAGTGAATTTAAGGCATTAAAGTACTATGATGTGACCTCAAAAAAATTCGGTCCTGTAACATCATCCCTTCCATGGGATGTCGGGGGGTTGACCTATAACAAAAGCAGGACTAAAATGGTTTTTTCGATAAATGAAAACGGGTTTACAAAGCTATTCCTGTTGGATCCTGCTACAAAAAAATATACGCCCATAATGAATTTACCGGAAGGTATAATTGGCAGTGTTCAGTTTAAACCGGGCGATGCCGAAATAGCAATGACTATAAACACACCGCAGTCACCGGGAGATATTTATACATTGAAGCTTTCAGACAACACGCTCACACGCTGGACATATAGTGAAGTAGGCGGACTAAACAATGATATATTTCCCAAAGCAACGCTCATTGAATACGAAACGTTTGACAAAGCGGATGGAAAGAAAAGAAAAATTCCCGCCATTATATATAAGCCAAACACAGTAAAAGCGAAGTTGCCGGTGCTCATCATCATTCATGGCGGGCCCGAAGGGCAATCGCGTCCCTTGTTCAGTTCATTCAATACTTATCTCACACACGAGCTGGGAATTGCCGTCATTCTACCTAACGTCAGAGGATCTTCCGGTTACGGAAAAACTTTTTTAAAGATGGATAACGGCTATAAGCGAGAAGAATCTGTCCAGGATATCGGCTCCCTGCTCGACTGGATTGCAACCCAGCCTGATCTTGATCCTTCCCGCGTGGCTGTATATGGCGGTTCCTATGGCGGCTACATGACGCTTGCATCCATGACCCATTTCAACGACCGCTTAAAATGCGGCATTGATGTAGTAGGTATCAGCAACTTTGTAACGTTCTTAAAAAACACCGAAGAGTACCGCACCGATCTGCGCAGGGTTGAATATGGCGATGAGCGCATCCCTGAAATGAATGCCTTCCTCGAAAAAATTTCTCCTGCCAACAACGTGCAGAAAATCACAAAGCCCATGTTCATCATCCAGGGCGCCAACGACCCGCGTGTTCCCAAATCAGAAGCCGAGCAGATGAAACAAAAGCTGCAGGACAAAGGAAACACCGTATGGTATCTCCTCGGAAAAGACGAAGGGCACGGCTTTAGAAAAAAAACAAATGTGGATTACATGCAATGGTCCATCATTTTATTCCTGCAGGAATATTTAGTTAAATAAGCAGGGACTAATGGGGAACATCAAAAAAAAAACTTTATTTTCGTCTTCGAGTTTCTGAGCCCCGAAAACGGGTAGACCTTTAGGTTTGCAAAATCTCAGAAAGTACACCCATAAATAAAAACCTATGTTTTATTCATTACTTACAATATTGACTTTCGATACAGATACCTTCATAAAAATAGCAAGTTTCATTTTAACATTGGCAGGTACAGTTCTTAGTACTATTTATAAACTGCTCCCTGATTATGAGCGGAACAGGAAAAAAACTGATTTAAAAACTGACCTGGAAATATTAAGTAAACTTAAACCTGAAGATCAAGGCTATCAAATAATCCAGGAACACATCCAGGAAAAAATTAAGCAGGCATATCCCCAAGCAGCGGTTGAAAAGAACGAAAAAAAATTAATTATTAATGACATTCTTTGGAGACTTTATGGCGGTTTAATGGCTGTTGGTTTAGGCTATTGGACTTACAGCCTGTATAGGAACCATAATGGGTTTACAGTTTGGATGTTATTGACAGGAATATATGCTTTTGCGGGTTTGGTTCTTTTATTTTTTGGATATAAAAAAAACAGAGTTACTGCACCAGGGGGACCTAACATTGAAAATTGACATAACCTGTTGTTTCATCGCTCCAGCCAGAACAGGATATTGATATGAAATAATCGGAATCTGAAAACGTTTAAAAACGCGGGGTCATAAGTCTCCAGCAAATTTTTTATGTTAAAATATTATATCCTGGCCGTCATGCTTTTAATTTCATTCCCGGGATATTCAAAAAACCGGCATAGCAGCCGTTTCCGGATCGAAGGTATTGCAGTCAAAACCGATGTCCTGTCATTGCTCAACACCGCCATAAATAAAGGATCAAAAAGTTACTCCCTGTCCGGAGAAATATATTTCAACAACGAATACAGTTTTACTATTGACCTGGGAGCAGAAACAGAAACCCGGCCCGGATGGAAACGCACAGGAAGAAGATACGGGAGCCAGTTCCGGTGGTATTTTAAGCAAGATGACTGCCACTGTTCAGCCTTCTTTGCGGCAGGTTATTTCAGTTTTGTCAATAACCGCCAGTCTGTGGATCACAATCTCCCACATAATAACGCAAACAGCTACAACAAATCTTCTTCAGAAGCTGGACTTTCCGGAGGGTTTCAGGCTATACTCGGAATGCATTTCGTGATTGATCCTGCAGTGCAAATCGGGATGGAATTTCCTCGCGACATTCACAACACAGAATCTATGAAGTACCCGGCTGATGATAAGGACAATCTTCTCCTGGTTCGAATATCATTAGGAATCGGATACAGGTTCTGAAAAATATTTTTCACCGGGAAAAAAGTACAACCGATGGCACTTCTTCGCTAACGATGTCGGAAATACATTAGCGTTATTGAACTATCAATTTCCCGGTAAATTTAACAAATGTGTTATCGCTTAGCAACCGGAAAAAATATATGCCCGGAAAAAGTTTTTCTTTTTGGATGATTACTTTTTCAGAAAAAATATTTTCGTTGCTGCGGCAAACTCTGCCGGTAGTATCATAAATCTTCAGTGAAAATTTTTTGTGTGCAGGGTTTGGAAAAAATACGTGTGCAGCATTGCTGAACGGGTTTGGAAAAATCATCACTTTGTTTTCTTCAGCAGGCAAATTCATCCCAGCTGTAACCGGGAATGGTGAAAACTCAGAAGTATTATTCAACGTATCGGTTTGGGTGGCAGTAATATTTCCGGGGTTCATAATGCTTCCTGTGTATTTCCAGTTTCCCGATGAGTCGGCAGTAACCGAAGCAATAAAATCTTTTCCTTGGGGATTGCTGTTAAGAGACTGGCTGTAAAATAATTCTATTTCAGCAAATGGTACCGAAGCGCCTATAGCGCTGTCTGAACCCGCGTATGAAATACCGGGAGGCAGCAGTGAGTCGTTGCCGGGGTGAATGTAAAGATAATCCAGGTTTATTCCTTTCCCGGTGTTATTAAAAATACTGTTATGGCTGATATGCGTTTTATTCGAAAACAAATCAACACCTATTCCATCAGCGTTATTAAACAGGATGTTATCTCTTATAATCCCGTCATGGTTAAATGCTGTGGAATAAATTCCTTTGCCGGTGCAATTGCTGATAACATTATTTTCGATCAGGAAATCAGAACAATAATAATATAAATAAATTCCGGCATCAGCACAGGTAAACTGAAGAGCGTTGGCAGTATCAATACCAAATTGGTTCATCGCAATGTATGCATGGTCGCATGAATCCATTCTAATTCCTGTATTTGCAGAAATAGTATTGCCCTTAATGGTTGCATGCGAACCCCATATCAGCCAAATCCCGGTCAGTAAAGAGTGGTTTATATTCCCGGCTGCATTTAACCCGAATTTATTATTTATGATTGCTAAAGAATCGATGCTGAATGCATAGATTCCAGTGCCGGAGCTGTCGCCCATAAATAAATTTCCTTCTGCTGCCTGCTGCGCGCCAACACGCAGCATCTGTAAAGGCAGGTTGTTATTATCAATGACTAGTCTTGCAGCAACACTCAGCGGGTTATTGCCCGAAATATCAGCGTTAAAAAAATTATTGACAATATTTCCGCTGCAACCGTAAACCTGGAGCTCGTATGCAAAAATATTTCTGCCGGCAAGGGTCGAATCCCCTATCTGCAGGTTTCTGACATTGGTAAAATTCATTGCGTAAGCAGCATTACCCATATATCCCGTTCCTGAAAGATTAGTCCCGAATTTATTTCCCTTAACCACCACATTGCTGTCAGCACCTCCCACACCCGAAATCCATAAAGCGCTTCCGCAATTTGAAATTACATTATTCGTGATAAGAACATTATACATCACTGTATGTGCATTGATACCGGGAGCAGTCATAGCCGCAGGGTTTCCATTCGGGTCTATCCCGATCATATTATTATTGATTTGAAGGTTTTGCACAAAACCATTTATATGAATACCATATACACCAAACCCAAGCACATTTTTTCTATTTCCGGCTCCCCCGATTATGCAGTTGCTTCCATTGTCAAGACGAATGGCATACGAATTATTTGGGAAATAATTCATGTTTTTAATGTACAGCCCGTAAATTTCGCACGAATCGGAATTTACGAATAGCCCTACGGTAGGATAAGTCATTGTGAGCCCATCGAGAACAATTTTTGGCGAAGGGCCTGTGTACCCGTTATTCGGCTGTGTGCTTCCGTCAATAATCAATGGAGCGGTTATATCAGGGAGGTACCAGTCAACCTGGATGGTATGAGGCGGGGTTCCGGGAATGCTGAAATAAATCTGGTCTTTTGCGGGCGTTGCATTTGCATCCAGCATAGCCTGCCGCAAAGAACCCGCCCCCGAATCATTCACAGTGGTAACATAAAAAATACTTTGCGAAAACGCGCTTTCAGTAACCAAAAAAATAATACAAAAAAGTATTTTTATTTTCACCTGTGTAGTATGAGTTTAAGCACAGCAAGAGTAGCAAAATAAAAATGGACGTACAATACTATTAAAGTATTATTTTTTATTACCAGGTTCTGAAAAATATTCTTCACCGGGTGACAACTGCTTTAATCAAAAATAGACCACAACGAAAGTAAATTTATATATCAATGGCTGTCTCGCCTCTTTAAATAAATTAAAAACTTTACTTTCGTCTTCGTGGATCCTCGCCCCAGGCACACTGGCTAACGCGTCAGATGATGGCGAGAGAGATACGAGCGCCAGTGGGTTGTAGTTTTCAATGGAATAAAATAAAGATATATGGATGCAATACGATTGATAAAACTGCTGTTCACGTTTGTTTTTGTTTGTGCAGGTACTTTTTTTGTTTTTATGAGTGTGCGCGAAGGGCTGAAACCTTACCGGCTGCTGAAGTATGGTTTAGAAACAGAAGGTGTAGTGACTGATATGTACAAAAGGCCCATGAAGGGCCTTGAGAAAAGCAGCGGATCTTTTGCGCCTGTAGTTAAATTTATGACGGCTAAGGGAGATGTGATTACTTATTATTCCACTACGTTTACAAATTTTGACGATTTTATCGTTGGACAGAAAGTAAAGGTATGGTATGACAGCAACAACCCGCAAACAGCCACCCTCGAAGGAAAAGATAACTGGATACTTGCAGTGGCGTTTGGTGTTTTCGGCTTTTTTATATGTATTATTTTTTACACTCTTTTTATCAGGCAATTAATAGGATTGCTCAGGAAGAGCGCCTGATGAATGCGGCAGGACAGAAGGCTGGCAATTCAATCTTCTAAAACAAGTTTTCCTGTAGTGACCCGTTTATTTTCCCCGTTCCTGGTCTCATAAAAATAAATTCCCCGCGGAAGAGGGTATAATGAAATTTCTTCACCGTCATTTATTTTGTTTACATAGATTAATTGCCCGTTAACGTTCCTGATGAATAAAGTATGCTCTCCGGCTGAGGCAGGCGGGCTGAAACTAAAAATCACTGTGCCTTTGGAGGGATTGGGGTAAACCGTATTTGCACCCGGGTTAATCTCTACAATTCCCACCGGTCCGAAATCAAGCCTGGCATTGCTGGTGAAGACTGTTGTCGTTAAGGCAGTGGAAATGGTAATGGGATTGTTGCCATAATAGCGTCTTGCCCTGGCAGGAGACGGTGAAATATTCGTATAATACCAGCGGGGCGTAACAGGTGTATTGGCTGTTGCCGCCTGGTATCCTTTTACCACCAAAACCATCAGGTTATTGATGCCGTCATAGATAAAAGGGTTGTTCAATGTCACTTCCCTCCATCCTGAACCTGCGTCATTGGGGAATGAACCTGAATAAACCAGGGTATAACCCGCAGTCGAAAAATTGGCGGCTGATAATTGTGTCATCGGGGTATGTTGCATATAAATTTCAACATTCTCGATGGAATCAACATTGGTGCCGTCAACACGCTGGAAACCCACTTTACCGATAGTTCCCGGTGTATTTATATCCGATGAAAGGTAAATTACTTCATATACGCAATAATCATTCGTCCGGTTTAAAGGGCTGAAAACTGAAATAGCTGTTCCGTTTCCCATAATTACTGCCTGGCACCAGGATGTATAAGGCAGCATCGTTATCAAAAAAATTATTGTCACCCGCCTTAAGTTTGCAATAAAGTATTTGTTTTTCATTTAGATGGTATTTGGAATTTTTATATTGCCAAAGATAAAAAAATCTTCAAATCTTTCCTCTGCCGGGCTTTCATCAAATTTTACGGTAATATTTAAAACCTGCCTGCCAAAATTGAACCGGAATTTTTAATTCAAATGGAGGAGTGGCTGCATACACTGCTATTTTTTTTCAGAAGAGGCTGTAAGCAGCAAACAGATAATAAGCAAAACACTATATTCAATACCGCCTGACTGATGCCCTACAACGAACCACCCATTTTGGAAATGAACCAGGATAATTCCCATGAGCAGTACAAATATAAAGGCCATGCATATTATTTTAGTAAAATACCCTGTTGCCAGCAATGCTCCGCCCGCAATATCAAAAATTGTTACACTCCAGGCTAAGAAGTATCCGATTATAAAACCTTTTGAATTAAGAAATTCACCAAAGCCCTCAAGAGAATTTACGTACAAACGCGTAGTTCCATGCGCCATCATGAACAGCCCTAACGTTATACGAAGTATGAGCAGGAACTGCTGGGAAGTTAAAAACGGGAATGATTTCAATCTGTTCAATTTTAAATGCTTTTACTGACTTATTGTACGTTTAAACCGGTTTAAAACCTGCCTGCCAAAATTGAACTGCAATGGTAAGCAAAAATAAATATGTTATTTGAGATGGCGAACAATGGCCGCAGATGAAAAAACTGACTTGCATGCTCCTCCTTTGGGCCTGCGGCATTAAATAAATGAAAAACTTTATTTTTGTCTCTGTGGATCTCCGTCCCTGACACACTGGCTAACGCGTCAGACGATGACGAGAGAGAGATACGAGGACTAAAGGGTTAATCCCTTGCTATGGACAGCTAATCTTTATCTGTCATGGAATAACCCTCAATTCTAACCAATAGATCAGTCAGCGAGCTAGCTATATTTTCAGTTTTTTCATTACTATTAAATGTTTGAAAAATTAGGCGATTATTCCTTACTTCAAATTGATCCAATGGTTTTGGTAAAAATTTATCCGTTTTACACATTGTATTAATGACGAATTCCTTTGAGCCTGATCTATCAAATAATTGTATTTCCGTTTTGTCTAAGTAAAAATATGTATCAACTGTAATTTCATGCTTTTTAATGATGAAGTCGTGAACCAAACAGTTTCCCTCAAATGTCCATTGCTTTTTTGCACTTGGAGCAATCTCCTTTATAGATATTACACTTTTTAATTTTAAAGTACTCTCTTGACGTAAATTTTTTTCAATCCTTGAAATCAGTTCCTTGATGCTTGGATAATGTTTCGGTTCACGTGGTAAATTTAATTTTTGGGCTATGTCCTTAATAAGCATTACAACTCCTCTTTCACTCAGTAACCTAGCCTGAAGCAAACTCATTGGTGGTATTAAGCTTTCAAGTTTTAAATTGTCAGTAAGTAGCGGTATCGTTTTATCTTCTACAAATCCTGCTCCGGATTCAAAATAGACCCAATTGTTGTTAAGTGATTTTGAAGTCAATAAACTTATTATCACTTCAGATGTTTTCAACCGATTTTTTATTTGTTCAATCCATGTCTGACCCCCTATCAAGTCTCTACCTGAAACAAATACTAAAACATTTTGAAAAACGTCTTCCAAGAAAACTTTGAGTTCAAAGGCGATTTTTTCATCTCCTTTGTCGTGACTTATTAGAATTGTAATTATGTTTCTCATGTTTTAGGTTCTGGAAGTTGGAGGATACATCCATTAACTATCCATAACTCTTGTCTCGGCAGAGAGTCTCCTTTTTCCGGACTCTGACGCAATGGATAACTTAAATCAAAAGTAAATCTAATTCTTTACTCTACCAAAATATAAGCGGGTGCGCAGGCTGTCCACGAAAAGTGCGAACCGTAATTTTTTCAGCTTAGAGGCGCGGGCATGTGTGATAAGAAAAAATTTCGGTTGGTTTTCGTGGTGTGCTTTTCTTTGGTTCTTTCTTTTGCACAGGCAAAAGAAACGAACAAGAAAGACAACTTTCCCCCAAAAAAAACCCATCCGCTCAGGCGGATAGGTTTTTGATTAACTAACTAAATAAACTACTACTAAAACTATTCTTTACGCATGTTGCGGAGCAGGCACATTCACTGCCTCATAACGGGGGTGAGGTTCGTTACTTCTTCATATACTTCCACATCCTGGGCTTCCCCTCGCTCATCCATTGAACAGCATCTTTTAATCTGCGGTTTCGCGTTTCGTCTGTCTTTGCATCAATAATCCATTCCGCATATTCCCGTTTTTGTGAAGGAGGAAATTTTTCAAAAGTTTCTTTAGCTTTTTTGTCTTTGCCCAGCGCTGCCGTTAATTCTTTCGGTATAACGAGTTCCTTTTTAGGTTTTAGTTTCCTCTCCACCTTAATTCCCTCATCATTCAATTTCATGTGCTGTTTTATGAAATCAATCATGGCTTTATCCGGTGGGAGATCTTTTACAGAAGTCATGCATCCCAGGTTTCCCATCGCTTCACCGCCCTGGTTTTTCCCTTCTCCCAAAAGGTTGTTTGGATCTTTGAGCAATTTCGATTTCCAGAAACCTCCCACACAATGCGCTTTAAATGCTGCAAACCCAAACATCGGGCCCTTGTACTCAAAGCTCGGCATCCCCCATTTGATGGTTTCGGTTACTTCGGGGCACGCCTTGTGCACCAGCTCACGCATCTTTTTCATTACCGGCTGCGCAAACGGTTGTGACTTTGCTATGTATGCATCTATACGTTTATCTTTTGTCGCCATAATTATTTATTTGAAATCAAAATTAAAAAGTAGTTTTCTCTTTATCAAATTTTAAATGCTTTTATTAAATTGATTAATTTCCAGGATCAGAACGGAAGCTTTTCACCCTCTGTTTCCGTCTGCTTCCTGAAAACGGAAAAAATTTTATCATACAGCTTTTCTCCCGAACGGTTTATTATTTTTCTTCCATCCGCTTCCTTTACCAAAACCAATTCACCCATAGTGCCCGTTGTGAACACTTCATCAGCATTGTAAATTTCGGTA
>DATEMK010000243.1:0-9962 GCA_035275625.1 Bacteroidia bacterium | reverse complement strand
CATCCACATCGCCTGCTGTATAATTAAGCAAATCGAAAAATAATTTCAGCATCTTGTCAAAAGCCGAACCTTCTTCACCGGGTTCAAATTTTGTAAATCTTAAGCCGAGCATTTGCGGGATTTTAAGTTTAAAGTTAGCGAATTTGAATGAAACGCTTCCGGGGATTGAATAATATGCAAAGATGAACAGATTCAATGAAATTCATTTGAAGGACATCACAGATTTAAAGCCCCCTCCTTTGGAGAGGGGTTGGGGTGAGGTGAGGTGAATCTGTGGCTATAACAAATTCTGTTTTACTTTTACAGAAAATTAATTCATGAACTTTCTCACCCGGATTGTCACTTCTTCACTTGCTGTTCTCGTTGTCACCTATTTGCTTTCTCCGCATGTAACCGTTGATGAACCTGTAACAGCAATTATTCTTGCAGTGGTCCTGGCGTTGCTCAATGCAGTAATAAAACCAGTTTTAATAATTCTTACTTTACCCATTACTCTTGTAACACTGGGAATATTTCTTTTAGTGATCAATGCGCTGATTATTCTTCTCGCAGCCAACATCGTTCCCGGATTTCATGTCACCGGTTTCTGGTGGGCGCTGCTTTTCAGTATCATCCTTTCTATTGTAACAGGGATTTTTAATTCATTGGCAAAGCCCGGAAAAAAAGAGAATCAAAATTATTAATTAATCGTTTCCATCAACGAATACGCTGATGATTTCACCGGTTGCAAATTTCCCTGTAAGGACAGTAAATACATCTTTCCTCATCTTCAGTTTGTGAAAAAGGGATTGTGTTATCCATAATTTCTCCAACGAGTTTTTTCAGAACGTTTTCAAACTCCTGTAATTTTATTTCTGATATTTCTTCTCCGTTATCTAAGTAATCAATTCCGTTTCTGATGCTTTTCATCCGGTAAATGCCCGCCTGCAATTTTGTCTCCGGGTGAAGCTGCTTATATATATAGGCGTAGAAATAAAGCTGGAAAGTTGCTTTCAATTTGGGATTGGTAAAAATTTCTTCAAAGCCTTTTTTTGAATGGAGTTCATCTTTTCCTGTTTTGTAATCCACGATTCTTACAAGACCATTGGTATTATCAACCCTGTCAAAAACTCCTTTCAGCCAAACTTCTTTTTTTGAAATATCGTAATTAAAATCCTGTAAATATGTTTTTTCTAATTCTTCAATCGCAAAAGGCGCAATTTCTTTATCCGCATCAAGAATATTTCTTACCAATTGAATTATAACTTGCCTGGCCAGGTAATTTTTTCCTTCCAATTCGGTTGCAGCACCCGGAAATTCTTTTATGAACGATTCGCTAACAGCATTTTCAACCTGCGGCAAAAGTTCCTTTATTTTTTCTGCTGATACCTGCTCCACCTTACCATAAAGAAGCTGCATGGCCCCGTGCAAAATTTTTCCGAATACATCGGCTTCAATATTTTCTTCAATTTCATTCTTTTCTTTTATTCCTGCTATGTAACGGAAATAAAACTGCAGGCTGCAATTAATATAGGCGCTCAGCGCTGATGCTGATATTCCGTTTTTTTCGTCAGAACCATTTTTTTCAAACCTATTTTTCAGAATCTCCATTACCTCTTTGTTCTTTTCAATCGAAATTGGTTTTATTTCTTCCGTGTGAATATCAGTGCTTATCAATGAATGATGCAATTTTATTTTGTCACCAAACTTCTGCTTCATTTCATAACTGATTTGTAAAAGGAAACGGCTTTTTTCACCACCTGTCAGGCTTTTCACTTCTGTGTTATAAATGAGATGAATATTTTTTGCCCGCTGCAGCAAACGGTAAAAATGATAGGCATAAACAGCATCCTGGTCCTCATAAGCCGGCAAGCCGAATCCTTTTCTCAGGGAATACGGAATGAAAGAATTTCCTCTTGAAGAAGCAGGAAGAATGTCTTCGTTAACAGAAAGAATATAAAGGTTTTCAAAATCCAAAACGCGTGTTTCGAGAAAGCCCATGATTTGCAAACCCTGTACAGGTTCTCCTGAAAAAGGAATTTTTAATTTATCAATCACCTTCCGTATGAACTGCCACGCGGTTTCGGCATTTACCTCTGTACTGTACGGATTAATAATTTCATACAGCGCATTTATTTCATGTATGGCAAACAATAAAATCTCTTTATCAAATTTATTCAGCGGATCTTTTTTTGAAGATGGGTCTTCCGCACAGGATTTTAAAACTTCTGTCACATAGGTGAAGACATCGACTGCAGAATTCAGTTTCCTGAAAAGTAAATCCGTTCCTGTGCTTTCGGAAAGCTCTTTAATGGAACAATAAATTTTATTGTATTTCTTTATCTCACGGATTTTATTTTGCAATTCCGGTTCGTTCAGGCGGTGAATGTAGGGATGCTCTGATAAATTAATAACACAGGGTGAATAAAAATAAATGTTTCCGTTTTTGTTCTCACGAATAAATTTGTGCAGCGAAAAAAGCGATTGTATCAAACCATTCAGCAAACTTTTTTTAAGAGGATACCCCATCGTAACATTGAAGGAACGCAAGGCTGAAGGCAAAGAATACAAAACAGGGAACAGCAAATTTTCATCAGGCAGCACGATGGCAGTTTTATTTTCTTCAAACTTTCCTGAACTTATTTGTTCCCCGATTTCATCCCCGAGATATTTTGCCTGCCCGGCATGCAGCGGCACGCCTGCCATGATGATCTCCTTTCCATTCGATTCAAAATAATTTTTCTTCCACAGGAATTTTTCATTCAATAATTTTTTCTTCCTGAAATAATTTCCTGCTTCCTGGGTTGCATCATCTGTGTAGTACACATCAGCATCCCAAAATAAAATTGCTTTATTTTTTTTTGTTAATTCATTTATGATTTGTTCATGTGCGCGGTTGAGAGAATAAAATCCTGCAAAAATTATTTTGTTCCATTTTAATTCTGTCATGCCATTTTTTAAATTCTCCAGCACATTGCGGTAAGCCATTCCTTCATAACACATTCTTTTTTCGTGGAGCCGTTTTTTGAATGACAAATAAATTTTCGGAAGATTTTCCCAGGTGTTTTTAAATGCTGTTTTCAGCCTGGAAAGCTCCTGGTCAGAAAAATTTTTCCAGAAGGATGCAATATGTTCAGCATCTTCTTCTGCTAAGCCAAATTCCGTTTCAATTCTTTTTATTTCCGTTATATTTTTGAAAAGCATCTCCGCATCTGCCAGCTGAATATCTATTTCGTTAAAATCATTTAACATCATTTCACCCCAGTGAAAATATTTTTCGAAAGTTATTTCCGGATAATAGGTTTTGTAAACAGAAAAAAGCTCAAACAGCAATTCAATATCTTCCGAAACAGGAACAGGTGAAAGCTCATTGATAAAATCTTCAATAGACATCAATTCGGGCGACCAGACAGACTTTGTTAATTTCGCTGCAAGCTTTTTACGGAAAATCAATCCGGCTCTCCTTGTGGGAAAAACGACACAGTAATCTGAAAAATCTTCTGCATGATTTTTCAGCAGCTCATCAATCACCAAATCGAGGAAGGATTCCATGCCTGAAACTTTGTTCCGAAAATAATCTTTTTTCTCAGATAAAATTTTCTAATTTTGACACTTCAATATTTAAAACTGTTAATTAAACTTTTCATGGCAGATGTAGAAATGAAAATGCCCAAGATGGGCGAGAGTGTTGCAGAAGCAACTATTATCAAATGGCTCAAGAACGAAGGCGACCATGTGGATGCCGATGAATCGGTTCTTGAAATTGCAACAGATAAAGTGGATTCGGAAGTTCCTTCTTCTACGGAGGGAATCCTGACAAAAAAATTATTTAACGAAGGGGATGTGGTGAAGGTGGGTGCAGTGATTGCAATTATTTCGAGTGGAAGTCAGAAGTCGGAAGTCGGAGGTCAGAAGATAGAAGTCAGTAAGCAGGAGATAGCGGCAAAAGGCAATAATAATATGCAGCAACAAGAAACGGCAGTTGTTGCAGAAAAAATTCCATACATACCTGCTCCATCGATTGCAAAAAGTAATGGTACTGCCCGTTTTTATTCTCCGCTTGTCCGCACGATTGCAGCAACCGAAGGAGTGACTGCTGCTGAATTGGAATCTATTGAGGGTACAGGTGCCGAAGCGCGCGTAACCAAAAAAGATATCCTTGGTTATCTCGAAAGAAGAGTAAAAATAACTTCTCAGCTTGAAGTAAAAATTTCTGCTCCTTCACCGGCTCCTACCTCCGCTTCTTCTTCCGCGAAAGCGCCACAGGTTGTTTTCACGTCTTCAGGTGAAAATGAAATTATCGAGATGGACCGTATGCGGAAGCTGATTGCGGATCATATGGTGATGAGCAAGCATACTTCACCGCATGTGACTTCATTTGTTGAAGCGGATGTTACGAACATGGTGATGTGGCGCAACAAAGTGAAGGATGGATTTGAAAAACGCGAAAAGGAAAAACTTACATTTACTCCTTTATTTCTTGAAGCAGTTGCACGCGCCATCAGGGACTTTCCGATGATCAATGTTTCGGTTGACGGAACAAAAATCATTGTTAAGAAAAATATTAATATCGGGATGGCAACTGCTTTGCCTAGCGGAAATCTTATTGTTCCGGTGATCCGGAATGCTGATTACATGAATTTGCTCGGGTTGACAAAAACTGTTAACGATCTTGCAAACCGGGCGCGTAACAATAAACTGATGCCGGATGAAATCCAGGGCGGGACTTACACGATTTCAAATGTCGGAACGTTTGGAAATGTGATGGGAACTCCCATTATCAACCAACCGCAGGTGGCCATACTGGCGCTTGGAGCGATACGCAAAATTCCTTCGGTAATTGAAACTCCCGAAGGTGACAGCATTGGCATCAGGAGTAAAATGTTTTTATCGCATTCTTATGACCATCGTGTGGTGGATGGCGCGCTGGGCGGAAGTTTTGTAAGGCGCGTGGCTGATTATCTCGAACAGTTTGACATTAACCGAACCATCTGAATTAAAATTTTTTTTACATGAAAAAGATTTGCATCATCTCCCTGTTGTTTTTGTTTTCTGCCGGTTCTTTGTTTGCGCAAAAAAAACCGCCAAAGCCTCCACAGCTTTCAAAAGACCAGGTTAAAGCGATGAAAAAAGATGCGGATGAATTTTTTAAAAATGAAAATTACAAGGAAGCATTGATACGTTATAAAAATTTGCAGGTTGCCGAACCGGATGATGTTGATGTTAATTACAAGCTGGGCGTTTCTTATCTCAAAACAAACATTGATAAGAAGCAGGCGGCCGTATACCTGAAAAATGTTATCGGGAGAAAGGATGCACCAAAAGATGCTTTGTATTATGAGGCCCAGGCGCTGTTTTTCAATAATGAGTTCAACGAAGCGATTGATAATTTCGAAAAATATAATGAGGCGAATCACGGTAAAACAAATCCGAAGCTGATGCTTAACCGGCACATAGAATGGTGCCACAATGCTTTGGACCTGATGAAAAAACCGGTGGATGTGCGTTTTGACAATTTAGGAAAATCAGTAAACTCACCTACCGCGGACTACCGGCCTGTGGTGGGCGCTAATGATACGATGATTTATTTTTCATCTAACCGTAAAGGAAATTTAGGGGGATTATTGGATGGTTTTGGAGAATATCTTACGGATGTGTATTATACTACCAACCTGGATACATCATGGACAAAAGCAAAATCAACAGGCACCAATATTAATACCGAAACCTATGATGAGGCTATGTATCTTTCGCCAAACGGTGAAAAAATGCTGGTGTATCGTGAAGGCGGTGATGCAAGCGGTGAAATTTATTACACGGAGCTGAAGGGAAAACAATGGAACAAGATCATCCCTTTCGGAGAGCAGATTGAATCGAAAGGTAAAATTCCCGGAGCCTGCCTTTCGCCTGACGGCAGAACGGTTTATTTTGTGGCGGATATGAAAGGAACAAAAGGCGGAATGGATATCTGGAAGAGTGAAAAAGATACCGGCACGGGCAAATGGAGTGCGCCTGTGAATTTAGGTGATGGCATAAATACGGCTTTCGATGAGATGAATCCGTTTATTTTTCCTGACGGGAAAACATTGTTTTTTGCATCACAAGGTCATAACAGCATGGGAGGATTTGATATGTTTAAATCTGTGCAGCCCGATCCGCGGCAGGGATGGTCGAAGGCAGAAAATTTAGGTTACCCGGTGAATACGGTGTTTGATGATAATGATTTGCAGCTTAACGGCACGGGGATGGTCGGTTATATTTCGGCCCACCGGGATGACGGTTATGGTGAAACGGATATTTATAAACTCACTTTCAAACAATCGCAGATTAATCCTCCTTGTGTTTTTGTAAAAATAAGGGTGATGTCGCCTTCGGGCCTTCCTGTTAAAGAAGCTATTTGCACGGTTACAAGAAAAAGCACGGGTGAATTATTGGGAACCCTGATGTCTAATATGTCCACAGGCATTGTGAATTATTCATTGCCTGCAGGCGATTACAGGATTAAAATCCGTTCTCCGAAAATAGGGAAGGCGGATGAAGATTTTGAAGTGAAAGGGGATGAGAAAGGGAATAAGAAGGTGCTGGTGTATGTGTTGAAATGAATTGTTAAATTGTTCTATTGTTAAATTGTTCGCAAGCGGGTTTTAACAATATAACAATAGAGCTATAACAATAGAACAATAAAGCAAACCAACAATACAATGACTTTATCATAAATAAAAATGAACCTCAAACTAACCAAACCCATCTGTTTTTTTGATCTTGAAACTACTGGCGTGAATGTCGGCAGCGACAGGATTGTAGAAATTGCCGTGCTTAAGGTGATGCCTGATAATACACGGCAAATAAAATTGAAGCGTGTGAATCCTGAAATGCCGATTCCGGAGGGGGCATCTAAGATTCATGGCATCTATGATGAGGATGTGAAAGATGCGCCCACGTTCAGGCAGATTGCTCATGAGATTAACAACTTTATGGAGGGGGCTGACCTGGCGGGTTATAATTCAAATAAATTTGATGTACCGCTTTTAGCGGAGGAGTTTCTGCGCGCAGATATTCAGTTTGACGTGAGAGGAAGAAAATTAGTGGATGTACAGAATATTTTTCACAAGATGGAGCAGCGTACGCTGAACGCGGCTTATAAGTTTTATTGCCAGAAGGAAATTGAAAATGCGCATTCTGCAGAAGCGGATATTGTTGCTACGTTAGAAGTACTGGAAGCGCAGCTGGAGCGATACCCCGATTTGCAGAATGATGTGGATTATCTCCATGAGTTTTCATGCAATAACAGCAATGTGGACCTTGCAGGACGGATTGTTTTTAATCAAAGCAAGCAGGAAGTGTTTAATTTCGGAAAGCATAAAGGACGCACGGTGGACGAGGTTTTTAAAATTGAACCTTCGTATTATGACTGGATGATGAAAGGGGATTTTCCGCTGCAGACCAAGCAAGTGATTACTTCGATAAGGCTGAGGAATTTTAATAAACAATAAATAAATTGTTAAATTGTTGAAAAAAGAATTGTTATATTGTTATATTGTTCTATTGCTAAAACCCGCTTTGCGAACAATATAACAATATAACAATATAACAATATAGCAATGTAACAATGTAACAATGTAACATGTAACAATGCAGCAATGTAATAATTACAAATAAATAACTCTAAACTTAATAATTCACAACTCATAACTTAAACTAAAAAGATGAAAAAATTTTTGAAAACTTATTTATACCCGGGCGGTTCGGGGGCATTTGCCCTGATCTGGATTTTGATGGCGATTACTTTTTTGGTTTGCATATTTGCCTGGTGGGGAATCGGGTCAAGGACTTTGGATTTAGGCTAAGAGGTTTAGGGATTTTTTTGCCCCGAATTACACTAATTAACACGAATGTTTTAATTAGCGGAATCACCTGGTCACTTCAATTTTACACTTTGTTGCAACTGTTTTGCGCATGGTCATAACAGTTTCCGGGATTTTAAACGGAGTTTTCAATTTTGAAATGTCTTTGCGCTTTTATAAATCATGCTTACGGAAAATAACATCTGTTTGCAAGTTTTATAAATTACTAATTAATTTTTTTGAAATGTCTTTTACAGTTTTTGATTTACAATTTGCAAATTGTAAAATGTTGTGGAAGGGTTTAATTTATTTGTTTGTTATAATTAAAAGGAGTACTTTCGATGAGGAAAAGTGTATGAATTGTCTGAACTTCCGTAAACGAGACAAGTTATGATTAAACGGATTATGAGGATTGTTTTGATTTTTGGATGCGTAGGAATTTTTAATACTTCGCTTGCACAAGTACCTGATTGGATGTGGGCAAAGAGCGCGGGTGGAACAGCTATTGATGGAGGGAAGAATGTTGCAACGGATGCAGCAGGAAATATTATTGCTATAGGTTTTTTTGAAAATAGTTCCATCACTTTTGGTGCAATAACGTTAACCAGTGGAGGTTCTTATGATATTTTTGTTGTGAAGTATGATCCTTCCGGAAATGTACTATGGGCAAAAGGAGCTGGCGGAAATGAAGATGATTTCGGGGAGGGCATCACAACTGATTTAGATGGAAATATCATAGCAACCGGTGCTTTTAGAAGTTCTGCAATTACCTTTGGGACTACGACATTGATAAATGCCAATCCGGGGTACACCGATATATTTATTGTAAAATTCGATTCTTCGGGTAATGTCATTTGGGCAAATTCATCTGGAGGGACCGATGAAGATGGTGCAATAAGTGTTGCAACTGATCTCTCAGGAAATATCATCACAATGAATACCTTCCTCAGCCCTTTAATCTCAGTTGGTGGAACTACTTTAATTAATAGCGGGATAGTTGATTTATTTGTTGCGAAATATGATTCTGCTGGCAACAATGTCTGGGTAAAATCTGCAGGCGGTGCTGATTCTGATCAGGGTTGCAGTGTTTCTGTTGGTGTAACAGGAAATATAATGGCAACGGGTTATTTCAGGAGTTCTTCAATTACCTTCGGAACTACAACAATTACAAATTCTGGCTCGCCTGATGGTGATATTTTTGTTGTCAAATATGATTCATCGGGTAATGTACTTTGGGCACGATCAGCAGAAGGGCTAAATGAAGAGAGGGCATACAGTATTTCAATTGATAAGTATGATAATAGCATTTTAACAGGTTATTTTGCCAGCACTGTTCTAACATTTAATACCATAACGCTAGCTAATAATGGATCTAATGACATTTTTGTTGCAAAATATGATTCGTCAGGCAATGTAATGTGGGCAAACTCGGCAGGTGGAACTAACTCGGAAGTAGGATATAGTATTGCGTCAGTTACAGGAGGAAATATTATTGTAACGGGGACATTTTCCAGTTCTCTTATCTCTTTCGGAACAAGCACACTGACAAATACCGGTTATGGTGATTTGTTTGTCACAAAATATGATGCTTCCGGCAATTCAATCTGGGCTATCTCTACTACTGGAAGTGGAAGTGAGATTGGGTATGGAACCATCTCCGATTCTGATGGAAATGTTATTGCAACAGGAACTTTTAATAATGGTCCTGTTACTTTTGGCGCTATATCTCTTATGCATACAGGTACCCCGGGATATTCAGATTTTTTTATTGCAAAACTTGATCCCGATTCAATTACTTCCGTTCCCAATCTTCAATCATCACCATTCAATCTTCAATTATTCCCCAATCCTACAACCGGCACTACCCAACTCACCCTTAACACAAAACATAACGCACCACTGGAGTGTGAAATAATAAATATGATGGGGGAAAGGGTTTTTACCTCACCCCTGACCCCTCTCCAAAGGAGAGGGGAAACTGCCGCACAGCTGGATGTTTCTTTTCTTGCAAAAGGAATTTATTTGGTGAGAGTGGGAGAGGGGGAATGGTTTGAGAATAAGAAACTGGTGATTGAATAAAATTGTCTGAACTCCCGATGCATCGGGACAAGTCATGATTAAACGTATTATTGGATTTAA
>DATEMK010000242.1:0-6059 GCA_035275625.1 Bacteroidia bacterium | reverse complement strand
ATTTTGGGCATTAATTTCGGTAAATAAAAAAAACACAGAAATGATTAAAATAAGATTTGTGACAATTATTTTTTTATTTTTCATTTTAATTAATTTATTGAATAATTAATTTTTTAATTTTTTCCTGGCCGGAGATTACTACTTTAATAAAATATACTCCTTTTGGTTTATTTGACAAATCAATCATCTGGAAATAAGTTTTGTGCACTTGCTGAGCCTTTCGGGGGCTCAGCAAGTTAGGAGACAAAATCAAAATATTAATTTCCTTTTATTTTCTCATTCCACCACCACCTTACTCACACTCACCTTGCCCTCCTGAACTACTTTTATCGTGTACAGCCCTTTTGATAAATGCGATAAATCCATTTCCTGTTTTTCCTGCTTGTAAGGGCGCTGTAAAACGATTTTTCCTACGCTGTCATATACAGTAATGTAATCTTTGGCTTTTGGTGCATTTGATGTAGATATAGTAACAATACCTTGTGTCGGATTTGGATATGAAACAATATTATTATCAGCCGGTGATTGTAATTGATTAACATTAGTTAAAAAGCATCCGTCTAATGATATGGGAGGAGGAGCAATGCTGTCCATAACATAGGATGTATTTTGATTTATGATATTAGTTAAAGTTATAATTGTAATATTACTGTCATCGGGAAAAATTGTATTTATCGGTACAGGTAAATTATACTCCTGGCAAAGAGTTGAGGTGTGTCCCAATGAATCAGTTTTAATGAGATAATATCCTCCATATTGAAATCCTCCCATCCATGCATCTGTATATCCTGCTGAAATATAGCCTCCATCATCGGTTATATCAACATCGAAAGCATACTCATTGCTTGATGAATAGCCATGTGTTCTTGTCCATAAGGTATCACCATTCATATCTGTTTTTATTAACAATAAATCTTTTTTATTACTAGCTGTAATAATTGTTGCAGCAATAATGTAACCTCCATCAGCTGCAGCCTTAATTGATGATGTTAAAGACAGGAAAGGTAAAGTTGTATCTCCAAAAGTTTTAGCCCAAATTATATTTCCTGAAGTATCCACCTTCATTAAAAATAAAGGAGAGGCTGAAGAAAAGAGCCCTCCTTGGAAATTAAATATTGTATCTGTACTGCCCGTCAGTGTAATAGTGCCATCGTTATTGTCTACCATGCTATGAAACTCTGCACTGGGCCGGAAATATGATTTTGCCCATAAAACAGTACCTGATGTATCAATGCGAGTTATTGATGCGCCTGTACTGTCTGTATTTATTCCTGCTATTATACTATGGTCATCAACCTGTAATGCAAATTTAGCTGCACCGCTCCGGTTATTAATTTGAAAGCTATGCATTAAATTTCCATTGCTATCAACCTCCATTATGATAGGCTGGTAATCTATAGCATAAGAAATTCCAGTGAAGAGATATCCATTGTGAAATGCCGGATAAAGACCATAAAAACCAGCACCTGATATATCATAATAATGATTTTTCCAGATTACTTGGCCGTTTGTATCAAATTCAGAAATGAAAAAACCAAAACCGCCAGGGTTATTTATTTCAGGTCCTGAAATAACGATTGTAGAATCTTTTAGTAATAGAAAAGAATTATTAATAAAACCACAACCCCAAGTAGATATTGAATAATCAATTTCAGAAACCAGATCCCCTAATAAGTTCAATTTAATAACATGAGGATAAGTTGCATCGGTGCCCAAATAATAATTATTTCCAAAATGATTGATTTGAACAGAACAAAAATATCCGCCATCAATAAATTTTTTAAATGTATTTTGGGCTTCTAATTTATTATGAAAACAAATTAAAAAGGCGATCAGAATAATTTTATATATTTTCATTGTAATATAATTTTATTGAATTTTTTAGTTGAGCTAATGGTAACTTCAATCAAGTAGCACCCTTTTATAAGAAGTGATAAATCAATGCTTGCAAAACTTTTCTTTGAAATAATTTTTTGAAAAACTATTCGTCCGGTCATGTCATATACTGTAATATTACCTGAAGAATTTATTAAATCAATTCCTTTAATATAAATGTTGAAAATACCAGTGCCGGGATTAGGAAAAATTGTAAATCCAAATTCCAGTTGTGTTTTGGCTTTAGCTTTTACTTTTTTAACGGGTTGCTCTTTCCCCAAACTGTCACGGGATGAAGATAGGGAAGGAATTAATCTTAATTGAGGTTGTTCAATTGCACTAAAAGCAAAATCAGCGTTTACAGAATCACAGCCAAGATAATCAAGGACGGATGTAGGAATTGATAGAATACCGCTGCCATCAGCAGTTATAGTTTGCATCTGGGGAAATAAAATCGGTTGTGAGCCCATGCGTGTATAAAAATAAGAAACTGTGTAATCCTGATTAGGATAGAAACCCTCTAATTGCAATGGCATTGTAATGGTGGGTACTGTGCAGCCATAATAATTTTGCGCAGAAGAAGTATAATAATATGCATTACCCATAAATGAATTTATATTGTGAATCCAGCCATAAGCGTAAGATAGATTTGAAAGATAATAACATTCAATATTCTGGTGAATGTTCCCATCAACCGGGTCATAAACTTTAAACGGGGTGAAATCTATATTAAAATCAATTTCATTTATATTAATAAATTCAGATAATCTTTTATAATTATGATAATATGAGCGAATTGTATCATTAACTTGTTGCGGTGTTCCAAGAAAAAAAATAAAGGGCTCCTCCAAATCGTTTGCTATGCTGTTTGGATAAGGAGTTCCAGACGGGGGATTCGGATTTGCGAAATATCCCCAGCGATGAATAAGCTGATAATAAAAAGAAAGACTTGTTGTAAAAGTGCCCGAAAAGGCGGAAGACCATAATTCATTGTGAAAGCTGATGTCGTAGTTATTATAAAAAGAAGATACGTCATTACCTCCTGCATACCACACATTAGCGCCTTCACCCACATGAAAGGGCTTACCAAAATATTGTCTGATGTTGCCGTTGCCTCCTACATCTCCATTGCATAACTCCCATTTATAGCTGTCATTCCATGGGTTGTCGTCATAAATGTGTATGTCGGTGATATCAATATTTGAATTTCCGAACAGGGAATAATAATCACTATAGCTGGCAGTGTAAGCAGAGCAATTTGCAGTTGCATTGTAAGAAAAAAGTCCGGAACCAGTATAGCTTACCGTCAATAACGGGTGAAATTCAAAACCTAACCCTCCCGCTGAAACAGGCGATTTGATATAACTCAGAATTTCATCATGCCAGTCTTCGATACTTGATTTGACATTTGGTTCTTCGGGCCATGGATGCTTATAGCTTGAACATATACCAATAGCTGTATCAATGCAGCGGTATTGAAAAGTCTGATCAATTTCATTAAATGTTTCAATGGCGGCAAGATTAACTGAATAACCATATCGGTTCAGAATATATTTGAACCTTCTTTGACGCCAATAATAAGTATCAGGGCCGAAATAATCTTCAACAGTAAAATCGGAAGTTACTCCGTCATCATAATCGGTAACGAAAGTTCTCAGGTAAATGTCCTCGCCCCACCAAAAATGGTATGCCGGAAGCGGTGCAAAAGCTTCCACCATCAATTGGGTGTATATATTGTGATTTCTCATTTTTTCAAAAAAATTGTCCAGCGTCCAAAGCTGCCACTGCCTGTTGCCTGGCGGGAAAGGCACTCCTAAACTGCCGCATGATCCCGGTGGATCGTAAGAATCATATACCCCGAGGTTATTAAACTCAGGCGTAAAATCCCATTTACTGCACCACAACCTCACGTAATTGGCGCCTGCATCATGCATTTCATCAAGTGTGTTATTAATATTATCATAATCAGATTTATGATATGCATAACCCAGGTTGCTCCGGTGATCGGCAATGTTTTCGCCTATGCCAAAAAATCCGTCACCATTATCAAATTGAAGATAACGCGTATTATTGGTATTCAGATGAAGAAACCCTTTATTGTCCGTCAAAGGAGGGTCGCAAATAAATTGAAATCCGCTGAAAGTATATGCCGGAAAATTTGTTCCTGCGGGTCCGCTTATAACAATACTGAAACTCCATGGTACTGTAGAATTTTCTTCGTCAGGAGCAAAGCGTAACCGGAATTTATATGGATATAAAGGGTTGTCAACATCTTCTTCCAAAACCGCTGTAATGCTTGCAGAATCAAAACGGGCCATTTTCATAAAAAAAGCCCATTTTGTATGTTGAATACTCGAAGGAGATATAAGAGTCACTTCAAATTTTAATGAGTCATCAGCGTAGGGATTTAAATCAGTATTTACATTAACTGTATTTGTGTAATAGTGATCAAGAAAACTATTCACAGCGTTTAAATATTCTGTTGGCAGAACAAATCCAACTTCGAATTTTTCCCATTTGGGCACGTGTACAAAACCATCATTACTTACTGCGGGAGGATCAATCAGTACCATTTTCATGGTATCGGTTTTGGCAATAAAAAAACCATTGTTTGTATTAAAACCACTTGCTGTGAAGCCCTCCTTTAAAATTACTTCATATCCTGCCACATACGTTACCTGTGCGGCAGCAGAAAAATTAACCGGTGAAGACGATACAGACGGAGAAATAATGTCAGTTGGATAGAAATAATTATGATTCCCGCTTGTGAAGGAAACATTTTCAATAACAAGCTGAGCCGGGTATTGCACCTGTGCATGTAGTTTTAAGCAAATGAAGATTATAAAGATACTAAAATAAATGCTTTTCATTTTATTTTTCTTTTTAAATCAGCATTGGATTTTTCCAGCTTTTCAATACGTTCGTCCTGTTTGATAATATAAAGAGTAAGCTCTTCAATTTTTTGGAGCAGTTTTGATTGCATGTCTCCCAAATCGAAACCTTCCTTTTCAACTGTTTTAGCAGAAGGCAAACCCGGCAGGTGATTTTCAGTTTCAATAAATTCTTTGAGCTTTGAAATGGATTTTAATTGATAGTTTTCTGAAAAAACATAGTCAGGCCAGTTAGCATGGTTTTTAACATGGACTTCTTCGGCAATAATGTTTCCATTTACTGCGAGCTTAAAATCACCGGCAGGAGAAACTGCTGTAGCAATTAAGACCATGCCATCGCGTGTTATTCGCATTCTTTCAGGAAAGGCAGCATTAAGGGCATTTGTTTTAAATACGAGGTCATTATAGGATTTGGTTCCGAGAAATTGATTACCTCCATTGTTAATTGTATTTCCTCCGAGATACCAGGAAGTCAGCAGATTGGGCGCTGACAAAGTTGAATCATCATTAACCCGCACCAATTGACCAATTGAATCAACCAGCAATTGTCCATAACTAAAAGCAGAAGAAAGAGAATTTAATTTAACTGTTCCATTTGCTTTAATTCGAAACTGTTCAATATTTTTTGTACGGAATGAAAGATCAACAGAATCACTGGTCCCCATAAACTGGGAAGACGGGCTGGTTCCTGAATTACCTGCCATCGTCCACGGCATCAATCCGGGCGCAGTAGTGCCGTTTAATCTCTTAATGGCTCCGGAAGAATCGGTCATTACGAGCTGGTAGCCTGTACCTGTTAAGATGTTTGCTGAAATATTACCGTTTGCTTTTATTCTTAATCTCTCATTGTTATTTGTACGAAAAGATAAATCAATACTGTCGGTAGTACCGATAAACTGAGTGGCGGGATCGGTATTGGAATTTCCGATCATGGTCCAGTCTGATCTGTCGGGCTTCGTTAAAGCAACCGCATCGGATAAGACCGAGCAGGAAGTTGCGTCTGTTATCGTAATCCTGTAGCTTCCTGCATCAAGTGAAGAAATATTCGCAGTGGTGGCGCTGTTGGTCCATACATAAGTATAAGGAGCAACACCTCCAGCCACATTTGTAGAAATAGAGCCGTTGTGCCATGTATAAGAGCTTAAATTGTAGTGTGTCCCGTTTACAATATAATCAGACGTTGTAAACTGGTAAATGATCTGCGCAGGTTCGGTAACCGTAACCCCATTCGTAGCTGTATTGCTTGCCGCATCTGTCACAGTCACGGCATAATAAGAAGGCGGTAGTGTATTT
>DATEMK010000241.1:0-18034 GCA_035275625.1 Bacteroidia bacterium | reverse complement strand
TTAAACTTAGAGTTCATTCGCTTGTGCAATCAGCTCGGCAATATCCATTACTTTTACTTCCGCTTCTTTATCAAAAAATTTTACACCATCGGTCATCATAGTCATACAAAATGGACAAGCAACAGCAATGTGAGTTGGTTTTTCGGATAATGCTTCTTCAGTCCGTTCCACATTAATATCTTTATCTCCTTTTTCCGGTTCTTTAAACATTTGCGCTCCTCCTGCACCGCAGCACAAACCATTCGCGCGGCTGCGTTTCATTTCAGCAAGATCAGCGTCTAATTTCTGAATAACTTCGCGTGGCGCTTCATATACATTATTCGCTCTTCCAAGATAACACGCATCGTGATAAACAATTTTTTTTCCAAGAAATTTTCCTCCCTGCACTTTTAATTTTCCGTCATTGATTAATTGCTGCAGCAACATGCTGTGATGAAGCACTTCATAGCTGCCTCCCAATTGCGGGTATTCATTTTTTATCGTATTGAAACAATGCGGGCAACCCGTGACGATTTTTTTTATGTTGTAACCATTCAACACCTGGATGTTTGTCATCGCCTGCACCTGGAAAAGAAATTCATTGCCTGCGCGTTTTGCAGGATCACCGGTGCAGCTTTCCTCAGTTCCTAAAACAGCGAATTTGATCCCAACATGAGTTAAAATCTTTGCAATTGCTTTTGTTATTTTTTGCGTACGCTGATCAAAGCTGCTGGCACAGCCGATCCAAAAAAGAATTTCGGGAGTTTCATTCTCTGCAAAAAATTCAGATGCTGTTTTAATTTTCATTTTTTGCCAAATTGTTTTTTCAAAATGTTCTTAAGTTGCTTTTTTAAAACGGGTAAATCCTCTTCAATTGTTTTCCATAGTTCGATTGAATCTACCTGAAATACTCATGAATTAAAAGGTTGCGGAATCCTTTGATTTCTCCCCAGGCAACCTCCGGAAACTTATTCCCGGTTTCTTTAGAAATATTATTTGCAGCCTCTCCAATGATTTCAAATTGCCTGATCACAGCAGATTGAAGAAGATAATCTTTAATAAAAGATTTTACATCAGAATCCTTTACAAATTCTTCTACATATTTTATTGCCTGTAGAACATGTTGAATTCTGACTTTATCTCTTTCGAGGCTGCTCATAAATTACTTTAATTTCTTTTGTGATATAAGGAAGAATGAAAGGTGATATTCCTTTCTCAGTTCCAAGATCAATTGGTATTCCAAGTTTTTTTTCAAGGTCAAGCCTGTAACCGGAAAGCTTTATCAGCCCCACAGGTTTTTCTAAGCTTATAATTAAATCTATGTCTGAACCGGAATTATATTTTCCAGTTGCATAAGAACCAAAAACAGAAATTTTTTTTACCGGTTTGTCTTTAAAATAAGCAATAATAAGATCAAATATTTTTTGACGGGTCATTTTAAAGTTTAATCATTATTTATCCAATTCAATCTTTCTGACTGGCTATAGGGCCAGGGCGCTGCATTATTTTCCATGCGTGTAAACATTCCATTCAATTCTGCTGGCGCTGCACTTTGTTCCATAACAATGAATCTTCTCATATCCACAATGATTGACAGCGGATCAATATTTACAGGACATGCTTCGACACATGCATTGCAGGTAGTGCATGCCCAGAGTTCTTCAGGAAGTATGTAATCATTGAGCAAAGATTTTCCATCCTCTTTAAATTCTTTATTCGCATCAATATTTTTTCCGACTTCTTCCAACCGGTCACGCGTGTCCATCATTATTTTTCTCGGTGATAAAAGTTTTCCTGTAATGTTTGCAGGACATACCGAAGTGCATCTGCCGCATTCAGTGCAGGAGTATGCATCCATTAATTGTTTCCAGGTAAGGTCGAAAATATCTTTTGCGCCAAACTTTTGAGGCGCTGCATTTGCGTCAGTTGGCGGTGGAGATGCCGAAGGGTCAAACATCAGCTTTACTTCATGGGTTACATTTTCAGGATTAGTAAATTTTCCTTTTGCATTCAAATTGCTGTAATAAGTATTTGGAAAGGCAAGGAAAATGTGAAAATGTTTTGAATAGGGAACATAATTTAAAAATGCCATTATCCCGATAATATGCAACCACCAGCATGTGCGCTCAATGCCTATTAAACTGTTTTCAGAATACCCCGAAAAAACATGTGCCCAAAGGCTGCTGACAGGAAATGCCCCGGCTTTTATATAATGTTCATGGCTTCCCTGCAATAAATAATCTGCTGCATTCATGGTAAGAAAAAAAGTCATCAGTGCAATTTCGGTGACCAGGATAATGTTTGCGTCAGAGCGCGGCCAGGGAGTCATTTCACGCATCCAAAATCTTTTCAGCTTTAAAATATTTCTTCGTGCAAGAAAAACAATACACGCAATTAAAACTCCTAAGGCGAGAAATTCAAAGCTCCCGATGAGGAAATCATAAAAAGATCCCATGAAAGAAAATATCCTGTGAGTGCCTGTAACTCCGTCAATAATAATTTCGAGCACTTCAATATTGATAATAATAAAGCCTGCATAAATAATTATGTGAAAAAAAGCAGCAACAGGCCGCACCATCATTTTTGACTGGCCCAATGCAACACGCGCCATGGTTTTCCATCGCAGGGCAGGATGATCACTTCTGTCCTCTTCTTTTCCCAACCGGATGTTGCGGGTTATTTTTCGGACATTTTTTGTGAAAAGCAAAATGCCGGCTAAAAGCAGAATAATAAAAACAGTGTTACTTATCACAATGAATTTTTATTTTGAAAATAACTTACAGCTGCTAAGCCGTTACTTGTTTTTTCCACCGCCAAAGACTGAAACATGAACATAACGTTTCGGATTTGCTTTTAAATCAATAATCAGTTTATCAAGATCAGCAGCGGTGGTGGAAAGATTTTTATAAAGGCTGTCATTATTTACAAGCATTCCAAGCGTGCCTTCGCCTTTGTTTATTTTTTGCATGATGGTTGCTGCTTCTGACATTACTTTGTTTGCATTCATCAGTGTGTTTGCGAGATTGGCTTTGGCAAGCGAATCGCTGATTTGTGAAAAATTATTAAGGATGTTCGAAATTTTTTCATTGTTCTTTTTCAGATTGTCAGTGATGGATTCAGCATTTGCAATCATCCGGTTCAGTTTGCTTTGGTCCGAAGAAAGCATATTGTCAAGATGGGTAGAAGCGCTTTCAAAGGTTGCAAGAATTTTGGCAAGACTTTCAAAACTTTTGGAAACATTTTGCCGCGTTTTTTCATCTAATAATAAATGAAGAGAATTTGCAACTGAATCCAGTGATTGCATTAAACTCTCGACTTTGTCTTTTATCGGGCCAATCTGTTCTGATAATCCGCTGATCACTTCTGACTGTAACGTATCACCATCTGCTATGGGTTGCGGATCTTTTCCCAAATCAATGTTTACTGCTTTGCCTCCGAAAAAATCACTGTTGATTATTTGCGCTTTGGAGTTTTTTGAAACAAAAACTTTACGGCTGATTAAAATTGTGGCAATCATTCTTCCGCTTTTATCGGGAAGGAATTTCAACTCCTGCACTTGCCCGATCCGGTATCCTTTTAAAATTACTGCATTAGATTTAACAAGGCCTTCAACACTATCATAAATGGCATAAACTTTTGTGGTCCGTGAAAAAATGTCAACCCCTTTCAAATAGTTAATTCCCCATACTAACCCTGCAATTGCTGCGGTAACAATGATTCCTACTTTTACTTCGTTTCTGATTTTCACATTTGGATGTTTGAGGTTTAAAGCGAAAGTTTAAAATTTGAGTTTCCTTTCAGCAACTTTAAACTTTAACGTTAAACCATTTTTTTACTCGTTGCGAAGATAGGGTTTAATTTTTTTTCTCCGAAGGAGTCCCTTTGGATAAAAGTATTGATGCTTCATGCAAAGTGATTCTCTTATTATTTGAGTAGGCTGTCACAAAAGCATCTTTAAATCCCTTATTGCGCAGCACAGATTGCAAATTGATTGCATCATTAAGATTTTGAAAGCTTCCTGAGGTGAATCGGATCATACCGTCTTCACCTGAAATTTTTTTAAGATCGTTCACTTCATTGAATTTTTCCAAACCTGTTTTTACACTTGCCGGAGCTGCGCCAATCTGAACAGTATAAAAAACTTCATGCGTATCTGAAGGTACAGGTTTTTCTTTTGGAATATCTTTTCCTGCTGTATCTTTTTTGGGCTCAGCTTTTACAGTGACCGGGGCTGAATATAAAGTCGAATCTTTAAAGGATGAACTTTTATTTTCTTTCACTGATTTTTCTTCTTCTTTTTTTCCTTTGTTAATATCATGGAGGGTATCATTTTTATTTTTCTTATCCATCAAAGTATCTTTTTCTACCGGTGGCTTAGCCTCAGCAGTTGGTGGTCCTGAATTTTGCCCGGGTTGCTTTTTTTCAACTTCCTGGATCCCTTCGCTTTCGATATCAATTTTATATTCTTTAAATGCTTTAAAAATGGAAGAAGCTATATCAGTTTGCCCCTTTTCTGATAAAAGATATTTTTCCTCTGAAGGGCTGGTCAAAAAGCCTGTTTCAATTAAGACGCTGGGCATGGTAGTGCGGTAAAGTACCAGGAATCCCGCTTGTTTTACTCCCCTGTTGCTTCGACCGGCATATTCTTCCATTTCTGTCTGAATTTTTGAAGCAAACGATATGCTTTGGTTCATATAAGCATTTTGAAATAAAGTGAAAATAATATTTGCTTCCGGAGAATTCGGATCAAAGCCATCGTATTTTGTTTTGTAATCCTTTTCTAAAAGAACAGAAGCATTCTCTCTGCGTGAAACGGCAAGGTTGTCATCCGTTTTGTGTAATCCCATTACGTAGGTTTCAATGCCATGAATCGTTTCGTTGCAGGTTTCTTTTCCATTTGATTTACGCACACAGGCAGAGTTGCAATGAATGCAAATGAAGAGATCAGCTTTGGCGCGGTTTGCAATACCTGCGCGTTCATGAAGCTCTATGAATTCATCTTTTTTACGGGTATAGATAACGCGCACATCCGGTAATTTCTCTTCAATCATTTCTCCTAACTTTAAGGAGATGCTTAGTGCAATATTCTTCTCCTTTCCGGAAGATCCAAGACATCCTACATCATGCCCCCCATGACCGGCATCAATAACAACCGTTTTAATTCCATACATTCTTTTGGGCATCGTTTTGAACGATGTGAGCAGAAGGAAAGAAATGATTATTATTAAATTTCCAGTGCGTTTCATAACAACCTTAAAAGTTTAACGTTTGAGGTTTAAAGTTTAACGTTTTACCCGGGTTAAATTTTAAACTTTAAATTTAAACTTTAAACCAAATAACTTTATTTAGTTTTGGGAATCAAAATTACAGGGATTATTCGGTATATGAGCAGCGGTTTTTTTTCAATTTTTAAAAATTTATCAACCGCCCGTTTTTTATTTCTTTTAATAATTTTTGATTCTTTTTATTCTGTTGTTAACGCTCAAAATGACTCTGTACCTTTAAAAACTGCTGAAGATACGCTTTCAAAAACAGGTATTGATTCATTGAAAAGAGACAGTGTGACAATTTCAGATAATAATGATTTCAAATCAAAAGTGGACTATAAAAGCGAAGATTCCCTGATTTTTGACCTGGATTCTGAAGTGGTTTTTTTATATAACAGCGCTGAGGTAAAATATGAAGACATGAACCTGAAAGCAAATTATATGGAGGTGAACCTGAAAAACAAAATAATGTATTCCACTTTCACAAAGGACAGTGCAGGAGAAAAAATTGGTATTCCTGATTTTGCGCAGAAAGATGATAAATTCACAGCGGATGAAATGCGTTATAATTTTACTACCAAAAAAGGAAAAATTAAAGGCGTTTATACCCAGCAGGGCGAAGGATATATTCATGGTGAAACCGTGAAAAAAATTGAAGATTATGAATTTATTCGCAACGGTTTGTACTCCACCTGTGATTTGCCTCATCCTCATTACGGAATCATGGCGGCAAAATTGAAAGTGATCAACAATAAAAAAATAATTACCGGACCGGCTTACATGATTATTGAAGATGTTCCGATGCCGTTCGCCATTCCTTTCGGTTTTTTTCCAAATAAGAAAGGACAATCATCAGGACTGATTATTCCTGCTTATGGCGAATCGGGCGATTTGGGATTTTATTTAAAAAATGGCGGTTATTATTTCGGTTTCAGCGATTATGTTGATTTTGCATTAACTGGTGATATTTACTCGAAAGGCAGCTGGGCTACACAATTTTATTCCAATTACGCGAACCGATATCATTACAATGGAAATCTGAATTTCACGTATTCAAAAATACGAATAAGTGAAAGTGATTTGCCAGATTTTGGAATTACGAAACAATTTTTTGTTCATTGGACGCACTCTCAGGATGCGAAGGCCCGACCTAACAGTACGTTTACGGCAAATGTAAATGCAGGAAGCCTTCAAAATTACCGTGTGCAGGTTTCAACTCCTGTTGATTATCTTACCAATACTTTTACTTCTCAAATCAATTATTCAAAAATATGGGCAGGGACTCCATATAGTTTTTCAACAAGTTTAAATCATGATCAGAATTCGATTTCACGTATTGTTACCGTGGGTTTTCCGCAGGCAAATTTTAATGTATCAAGAATTAATCCTTTCGAAAGAAAACAATCTGTCGGTGAACAGAAATGGTATGAAAAAATAGGAGTCAGCTACAATCTGTCTCTTTTGAACCAAATAAGAAGCCCTGATTCGCTGCTACTTAAAAAAGGATCAGAAAAGAATTTCCAGAATGGAATGCAACACCAGATACCGGTGAGTACCAATGTGAAGCTGCTCAAATTTTTTACGCTCACCCCTTCATTCAATTATAATGAAAGGTGGTATTTACAGACTATTGAAAAACGGTATGATACAGAACATGATTCAGTAATTGTTGATACGCTGCGCGGGTTTAAAGCGGCCCGGAATTTTTCTGCCTCTGCATCTTTGAACACGCGTTTGTACGGAATGTTACAATTCAGGAATTCAAAGATCATGGCGTTGCGGCATGTATTTTCACCATCAGTTTCGTTTACTTATGCACCAGACTTTTCTGCGCCATCATGGCATTATTATAAAACTGTTCAAACGGATTCCCTTGGCACTGAATCAAAATATTCAATTTTCGAAACCGGAATTTTTGGCGGACCAGGTGCTGGCAAACAGGGTGTAGTTAATTTTAATTTGGACAATAATCTTGAAATGAAGGTGCGTAAATCAACGGATACTTCTGAAACAACAAAAAAAATAAAACTATTGGAAAGCCTTAGTATTAATTCGTCCTATAACATGGCGGCTGATTCACTGAGATGGTATCCCGTGAGTATAAATGCACGGACTACTTTGTTTGAAAAGGTCAATCTTACGGGAGGTTGTCATTTTGATCCTTATTCTGTGGATTCCACTGGAAGAAGAAGAAACATTTCGGAATGGAAAGCGCATAACCGGTTGGCACGGTTTACGGATGCCCAGCTGTCAGTAGGATTTGATCTTTCCCAGGCTTCAAAAAAAACACCGACAAAAGGCTCTGATGCTGAAAATAATTACATTGCCACGCACCCCGGTGAATATGTTGACCTTGATATTCCGTTCAGCCTTCACGTGGATTATTCATTAACATATTTGAAACCCGGTGTTGGCGCATCACAAACCTCCCAGGTTGTAAATTTTGGTGGCGACTTATCACTGACACCTAAATGGAAAATCATTTTCAGATCGGGCTATGATTTTAAGCTGCACGAGATTTCTCATACATCCCTTTCCTTCTACCGTGATTTGCATTGCTGGGAAATGCGGCTGGACTGGGTTCCGCTGGGAGCTTTCACTTATTATAACTTCCAGATTAATGTCAAAGCATCTGTGCTGCAGGATTTAAAATACATTAAGAAGAATGATGTGTATGACAGGTAAGTTGAAGGTCAGCATTCAGAGTTTTATTCATGCTTCGGTTTATTAAAAAAATATACTTCCGGTATCGGGATTTTTTTCCGGCTGATTTGTGGGCAATGCTTTTTATTATTGTTTTTGTGGTGATGATGATGTGGATTGTTTTGTGAAAATTAAAAAACAAAACCTGAATTGATCCCAAACAAAGACACTTATCAGGGAATAATTTTTTAAGAAGATTTTGCCGGGTAACATCTTGATTTTTTAATGCTTGCATAAAATAGTAAAAGAATATCTTACCGGGTATTTTTCATTATTTCTTTAATCTCAATGAAACTTTTATAACATAATACGGTATAAACTTTTGCATTGCCTTCTATTGGCAAATTTAAACTATAATGTTAAAGAATATGAAAAATTCAATGCATCTTATAAGCTTAAGAAATACCTGCTTTAAGAACAAATCATTAAAACGTTTTTTGATTTTGGTCTTCATGTTTTTGGGATTAATTACAAGACAGAGTTATGCGCAATCAGGCGATCTTGACCAGGCAAGAAACGGCTCATCAGGTTCACCCTCCAGCCCCGTGCAGTGGGTCAACGGTAATGCAGGTTCTTCGAACTCCCACTATCTTGAAAGCATGTCCGTGCCTTATCGCATGGTAGTAACAGGTCTATCAGCCGGTTCGCATTCAATTGATCTGGAATGGGACGTAAAGCAAAGCGGTGCTTTTGCCATTGATTACATTACGCAATTTAACAGGCTGGAACCTCATGCACAATTTTCGCATACAGCAGAAATAGTTAATCCCCTTGCCGGTTTAACCGGAATAAATGCAACGCCTGTTACTTACCCGATACCGGCTCCGCCTTCAAACAAAGTGGTTACCTGCACAGGAATTCTGCAACCGCAGGCAAGTTTTAATGCTTTACCTGCAAACGAAAGAGTGATGACCATGTATAATGGTACTGCAATTACTAATATGCAATACCTTAATACTGCTGATTTAAATGCATCAATATCTTCACAACAGGTTCGTATCACTTTTACGACTACTAATTCAACGGTTGTGTTTGCATGGGGAGGTCACATAGGAGCAGCAGCTGACTGGTGCCCCGGAAATTCAGCTTCCGTCATCAGCGGTTCACCCTATCACATGCGTAAAATTGCGATTGATGGCGGTGGCGGTAACCAGGATCGTTCACTTTCAGCAGCAGCAGTTATTCCTGTTCCTCCCTGCGATATTTTAGGAGCTAATAATGCCTGCCGTTCGACAATAACAACTTATTCTGTTAGTCCTTATATAGGATATACTTATTCATGGTCAATTTCGAATAATACTTCAGGGGCATCCATTTCGGGTACTAATATAGGAACATCAGTAAATGTAAACACAGGAAATTCAAACGGAACTTTTACTCTGAATCTTTTGATGTCAACATCAGGATTTAGCGGAACATGCACGCAAGTAATAACTGTTAATAAGCCCGTGGTTTCTGAAACGCATGTGAATTATTCATGCAGCAACAATGCGGGCTCAGTTAACTTAACTGCTTCAGGCGGTTTTCCCCCATATAGTTTTGTTTGGAGCAATGGCGCAACTACAGAAGATGTTTCAGGATTAAATGCAGGTTCGTACACGGTAACCGTTAGTGACCAGGCTTCATGCGGAGCTTCTTTGTCTGTAAATATTACTTCTCTTTCAACATTATCTGTTTCTTCAAGTGTAACAAACTCAGCTTGTTATGAAAGTCATACAGGTACTGTTAATTTGAATGTAAGCGGAGGAACGGCTCCTTATTCTTATGCATGGAGTAATGGATCAACAACGCAGAATATTTCCGGTTTAGGTGCGGGAACATATTCAGTGATTGTCACAGGCGCTACTGGTTGCAGCGTGACCGCAACAGCAACAGTTACTCAACCTTCAGCAGCTTTGTCGGGCGTTATAAGCGCTATAGGAAATGTGTCCTGTTATAACGGGAACAATGGTTCAGTAAATATGGATGTTTCGGGAGGAACACCACCTTATAATTATCAATGGAATAATGGCGCTACCACTCAAAATTTATCAGGCGTCTCTGCCGGCACATATGCAGTTACAGTAACCGATTCAAAAGGCTGCACTTCACTCACTACATCAATTTCAGTTTCTCAGCCTTCGGCAGCTTTAGCGGCTGCCGCATCTTCTGCAAGCGATGTTTCTTGCTATGGAGGTAATAACGGATCTGTAAACTTAAATGTATCAGGAGGAACTTCTCCTTATACTTATGCATGGAGCAATGGTGCAAGCACCCAAAACTTAACTGGCCTCTCTGCAGGTAATTATTCAGCTACAGTTACAGATGCAAACGGATGTACAAAAACTGTTTCTGCTATTACCATATCACAACCTGCAGCAGCATTAACAATTTCAAATATTGCTCAGACGAATGTTAACTGTCATGGTGATGCATCGGGTGATATTAATATTTCTGTATCGGGTGGAACCCCACCCTATTCTTATGCATGGAGTAATGGTGGAAATACCCAGGATTTGAACAATGTTGCTGCGGGTGTTTATACGGTAGTAATAACAGATGCAAATGGTTGCAATGTTCAATCATCAACTATTACAATCAGTCAGCCTGCTGCATCGCTGTCAGGGAATGCAACAACAACTTCTAACGTATCATGCGCATCGGGAGCTAACGGAGCCATCAGCTTAACTGTAAATGGCGGGACTCCGGCTTACACTTTTGCATGGAGCAATGGTGCAACAACCCAAAATATTTCAGGTTTGTATGCAGGTAATTATGTAGTTACTATAACTGACAGCAAAGGATGCAGTGTTAACGCTACAACATCAATTAATCAGCCTGCAGGTTCATTGAATTCCTCAATCAGCAGCTCTCAGAATGTTTCCTGTAACGGAGGCAATAACGGTTCGATTAATCTTTCCGTTAGTGGCGGCACGCTTCCATATATTTACCAGTGGAGCAATGGTGCCACTACGCAGGACATCAGCGGCCTTTCTTCCGGCAGCTATACAGTAACAGTAAATGATGCCAACGGTTGCATCAATGTTTCAACTGCCGTGATTAACCAGCCTTCAGCTTCATTAAATGCATCAGTTTCTGCACAATCTAACGTATCCTGCTTTGGCGGAAATAATGGCGCCATTGATTTAACTGTAAATGGTGGAACAGCCCCTTATTCATTTAGCTGGAGCAATGGTTCATCAGTTGAAGATCAGTTTAATCTCGCTGCCGGCTCTTATACTGTAACAGTAACAGATGCAAACGGATGTACATTTTCTAATTCTGCTATTACCATTTCACAACCTGCTGCTTCGTTAAATGGTTCAGTAACGGCTTCAAATAATGTTTCCTGCTATGGCGGCTCCAACGGAGCAATTAATTTGACAGTTTCAGGTGGTACGGGTCCATATTCTTATAACTGGAGCAATGGCGCTAATTCAGAGGATATTTCTGGAATTCCGGCAGGTACGTATATGGTTACCGTTACAGATGTTAACGGATGCACAACTGTGGTTTCCGGAATTACTATTGGGCAGCCTGCAGCAAGCCTTAATCTTGGTGTTAACGCAGTTTCTAACGTTTCGTGCTTTGGAGGAAATAACGGCACTATCAATCTTAATGTATCGGGCGGCACAGGTCCCTATTCTTACAATTGGAGTAATGGCAGTACTTCTCAAAACCTGAATAATGTTCAGTCAGGTACCTACGCGGTTACTGTAACAGATGCACATGGATGCACTGATTTAATTTCCGCTATAACAGTTTCACAGCCTCCGTCAGCTTTGAACAGCAATGTTTCATCAGCAGGCAATGTTTCCTGCAATGGCGGAACTAACGGAGCTATTAGTTTGAATGTATCAGGAGGAACAATTCCTTATTCTTATAACTGGAGCAATGGTTCAACTACTCAGAATCTGAATGGGATTCCTGCAGGAAATTATTCAGTCACCATCACGGATGCAAATGGATGTACCACAATTAATTCAGGCATTACCATATCTCAACCACCCGTTGCATTGAATGGAAATGTTTCTTCGTCATCAAATGTAAGCTGCTATGGCGGGAATAACGGTTCAATTAATCTTTCAGTAAATGGCGGAACATCACCTTACTCTTATTCATGGAGCAACGGTGCAGTATCCCAAAATATTTCCAATCTCGCATCAGGAACTTACACAGTGTTGATTACAGATAATAATGGTTGCACGATGACCATTTCAGGTATTGCAATAAATCAACCGGCAGGTTCTTTAAATAGTTCAGTATCTTCAACTGGTGATGTAAATTGTTTCGGAGGTAATAACGGTTCAATAAATCTCTCCGTAAATGGTGGTACTGCGCCTTATTCCTACAACTGGAGCAATGGAGCAACTACACAAGATTTAAATAACGTTTCAGCAGGTTCATATAGTGTTTCTGTTACTGATGCAAATGGATGTTCTTCTTTGGTTACAGGAATTGTTATCGGCCAGCCCGGAGCATCTTTGAATGCAAGTGTCACTAACGCATCTGCTGTTTCCTGCTTTGGCGGAAGCAATGGTTCTATCACTTTAAATGTGAATGGTGGAACAGCTCCTTATTCTTACAACTGGAGCAACGGATCCACTTCGCAGAATTTGAATAACGTTTCAACAGGTACATATTCTGTTACAATCACAGACGCAAACGGCTGTTTATTCAATATCAACGGACAGACTATCACTCAACCGCCTGTGGCATTAAGCAGCTCCGTTTCATCTTCAGGAAATGTAAATTGTTTCGGTGGAAATAACGGTTCAATAAACCTTTCGGTAAATGGAGGGACAGCTCCTTATTCATATTCCTGGAGCAATGGGGCTAATACGCAAAACGTATCTAATCTTCCTTCAGGCAATTACACTGTAACAATTACTGATGCCAATGGCTGTACAACTATAACATCAGGAATTGCTATAGCTCAACCCGCAGCAGCGTTGAACAGCACTGTATCATCTTCTGGAAATGTAAATTGTTTCGGAGGAAATAACGGTTCAATAAACCTGAATGTAGTTGGCGGCACAGCACCTTACTCTTATAACTGGAGTAATGGTGCAACGACACAAAATCTGAATAATGTTTTAGCAGGTACTTATAATGTGTCGGTAACGGATGCAAATGGCTGCACATCTTCTGTAGCAGGAATTGTGATCAGCCAGCCGGGAGCATCATTGAATGGAAATGTGGTTGCAACTTCGGCTGTTTCCTGCTTTGGAGGAAATAATGGTTCGATCATTTTAAATGTGAATGGCGGAACCGCTCCTTATTCATACAACTGGAGCAACGGATCAACTTCGCAAAACTTGAATAACGTTCCCGCAGGTTCGTATTCTGTGACTATTACAGATGTAAATGGCTGCTTGTTTAATATAAATGGGCAAACCATCAGTCAGCCTCCGGCAGCTTTGAATACTTCGGTTGGTGCAACATCGAATGTATCCTGCTTTGGCGGAAACAATGGTTCGATAACTCTGAATGTAAATGGCGGAACAGCGCCTTATTCTTATAACTGGAGTAACGGTGCTAACACACAAAACCTTTCAAATATTTCTTCGGGTACATATACTGTTTTAGTAACTGATGCTAACGGATGCACTGTTCAGTCTTCTTCTATTATAATTGGTCAGCCTGCTTCAGCTTTAAACGGAAGTGCAACAACAACTCAGAATGTCTCTTGTAATTCAGGAGCAAACGGAACGGTAACACTAACAGTTACCGGTGGCACAGCTCCTTATATATTTAACTGGAGTACGGGCGCTACCACTCAAAATATCAGCGGACTTTATTCAGGTACCTATGTCGTTACTGTTACAGATGCGCAGGGATGTATATTTTCAGCTTCTGCAGTTGTTGCACAGCCTGTCGGGGCGTTAAACAGCACTATAAATGTATCACAAAATGTAAATTGTTTTGGCGGCAGCAACGGCTCCATTATTTTAAATGTGAATGGAGGCACAGCCCCTTATACTTATACTTGGAGCAATGGTGCATCCACTCAAAACCTGAGCAATCTTTCTACAGGAACTTATTCAGTAACTATAACGGATGCTAACGGTTGTATTAATGTTGCTTCAGCATCAGTAAACCAGCCTTCAGCTGCGTTAAACGGATCAGCATCATCCACAACAAATGTGAGCTGTTTTGGTGGAAACAACGGAGACATAAATCTTTCGGTTACCGGTGGAACGGCACCTTATTCTTACCAGTGGAGCAACGGGGCGAGCACGCAAAATATCAGCAATCTTGCTACCGGAACTTATACAGTAAGTGTAACAGATGTCAACGGATGTACGACCATCGTTTCGGGGATTGCAATTAATCAGCCCGGTGCTGCTTTAAATGGAAATGCTTCTTCCACTTCTAACGTAAGTTGCTTTGGCGGAAACAATGGCGGCATTAATTTGTCCGTTAATGGCGGAACGGCACCTTATTCATATCAATGGAGCAACGGGGCCAATACACAAAATATCACCAACCTTGCTGCCGGAACTTATACCGTAACAGTAACAGATGTTAACGGTTGCGTAACTACTGTTTCGGGTATAGCGATCAATGAACCTGCCGCAGCGCTTAATGGAAATGTATCTTCTTCAACGAATGTAAATTGCTTTGGCGGAAATAATGGCGGCATTAATTTATCCGTGAATGGCGGGACAGCTCCTTATTCATACCAGTGGAGCAATGGAGCAAGCACACAAAATATCAGCAACCTTGCTGCCGGAACGTACACTGTATCTGTTACGGATGCAAACGGATGTTCAACTATAGTTTCAGGCATTGCAATTAATGAACCGGCTGCTGCTCTTTCAGCTTCTATATTTTCACAACAAAATATAAACTGCTTCAGCGGTGCAACCGGTTCTGTTGATCTTACAGTAACGGATGGCATACCGCCTTATACGTACAATTGGAGCAATGGAGAAACTACTCAAGACATTGGTAATTTGGCTTCAGGGTTATATACATGTACTATTACAGATGCTAACGGATGTTTATTCACGATATCAGCTTCTATTGCACAGCCGAATGCAGCTTTAAATGCTTCGATCAGCGTTTCTCAAAATGTAAGCTGTAATTCAGGCACGAATGGGTCTATTAATCTTACTGCGACAGACGGAACGGCTCCTTATACCTATGACTGGAGCAACGGTGAGACAATGGAAGATATAAGCAACCTTTCAGCAGGAACTTATACAGTGACTGTGACAGATGCTAACGGTTGCGTATTCACAACTTCTGCAACTGTTACACAACCTGCCGGTGCTTTGAACGCAACTGCAGTTGTTACTCAAAATGTAAATTGTAATTCGGGTGCTAACGGTGCGATTGATTTGACAGCAACGGATGGTACGGCACCTTATTCTTTCATCTGGAGCAATGGTCAGACTACTGAAGACATCAGTAATCTCACCACAGGGACTTATACAGTGACGATCACCGATGCCAATGGCTGTGTATTCATAACTTCTGCAACTGTCACACAGCCTGCCGGAGCTTTGAACGCTACTGCAAATGTTTCACAAAATGTAAGCTGTTATTCGGGATCTAACGGGTCAATTGATTTAACGGCAACAGATGGCACATCTCCTTATTCTTATAACTGGAGCAACGGAGCAACTACTGAAGACATCAATAATCTTTCGGCAGGTACGTATACAGTAACTGTTACAGATGCTAACGGTTGTCTGTTTACAATATCCGCAACAATTACCCAGCCGAATGCTGCATTGAATGCATCAGCCAACGTTTCACAAAACGTAAGCTGTTATTCAGGCGCTAACGGTTCAATCAATTTGACTGCAACAGATGGTACTTCTCCTTATTCTTATAGCTGGAGCAACGGAGCCACTACAGAGGATTTGAATAATCTTTCAGCCGGAACTTATACGGTAACTGTAACGGATGCAAATGGATGTACCGCAATTGTATCTGCAACTGTTACTCAGCCGACAGCAGCGCTAAGCGCATCAGCAAATGTTTCACAAAACGTAAGCTGTTATTCGGGCGCGAACGGTTCCATTAATTTGACTGCAACAAACGGTACTTCTCCTTATTCATATAGTTGGAGCAATGGAGCTACAACAGAAGACGTCAATAATCTTTCAGCAGGAACTTATACAGTAACAGTAACAGATGCCAACGGTTGTGTATTTACAACTTCTGCAACAATTACTCAACCGAATGCAGCACTGAATGCCTCAATTAATGTGGCGTCTGTTGTATATTGTTATGCAGGATCAAATGGTTCATTTGATCTTACAGTTACAGATGGCACTGCTCCCTATTCTTATATCTGGAGTAACGGAGCAACAACTGAAGATTTAAATAATCTTTCAGCAGGCACCTATACAGTAACTATTACCGATGCTAACGGTTGTGTATTTACAACTTCTGCAATAATTACCCAGCCGAACGCTGCATTGAATGCATCAGCAAACGTTTCACAAAACGTAAGCTGTTATTCAGGTGCAAACGGTTCCATTAATTTGACTGCAACAAATGGTACTTCTCCTTATTCATATCAATGGAGCAACGGAGAAACTACTGAGGATTTAAATAATCTTTCAGCAGGCACTTATACAGTAACAGTAACAGATGCGAACGGTTGTGTGTTTACAACATCCGCGACAATTACCCAGCCGACCGCTGCATTGAATGCATCAGCCAATGTATCGCAAAACGTAAGTTGTTATTCAGGAGCTAATGGCTCAATTAATTTAATCGCAACAAACGGTACTTCTCCTTATTCATATCAATGGAGCAACGGAGTAACTACTGAAGATTTAAATAATCTTTCGGCAGGCACCTATACAGTAATTTTAACAGATGCTAACGGTTGCGTGGCAACTGCATCAGCAGTGATCACTCAGCCTCAGTCTTCCCTGGCTGTTTCGGGTTCAGGAAGCACTTCAGACTGTCTGAATAATATTCCGGGAAATGTAACGATAAGTATAAATGGCGGAACGGCTCCTTTTACTTACCAATGGAGTAATGGTGCGATTTCTCAGAATCTGAATAATCAGTCTGCGGGTATATATACAGTTACTGTGACCGATGCCAACGGATGCAGCACAACAGGAAGCTATGTGATTACCGACAATTCAGCTTTCCAGGCGAGTGCTGACGGTCCTTCGGAAGTGTGCATGGGTGAACCGGTAACTCTTATTGCCAATTCAGTTACAGGGGCAGCCTATCAGTGGTACTATAACGGACAAGTTTTGGGTGGGGCTAACAGTAATGTATTGGTAACTCCAATGGGCGGTACTTATTTCGTGACAGTTTCTAATGCCTGCGGCAACTTTACTTCTGATTCAATTGTTGTAAAAGTTCATCAGGTTGAAAACATCTCGACCAGCCCGAATGTGATTGTTTGCCGGGGTGAAAGCACCCAACTGAATGCCACCGGGGGAGTAAGCTATGAATGGACACCTGCCAGCGGATTGAACTATACAAATATTCCGAATCCTATTGCTACGCCCCTCCAGGCTACACAATATGTTGTGACAATTACTAATGAATTTGGCTGCAGCACGACAGCAGCTATTGAAGTGGGTATGTGCGACACACTGATTATTCCTTCCGGATATTCACCTAACAATGATGTCATCAATGATGCATTTGTGATTAAGGGGATTGAACGTTTTCCGGGAAATAAAATCTGGATTTATAACCGCTGGGGCAATATGGTTTACAAAGCCCATGATTATGATAATAAATGGGATGGTTATTCAAATGTTTCGGGAATGTTCATCGGCAAAAGGGTTCCTGCAGGAACTTACTTCTATGTTCTTGATCTGAATAACCATCAAAAGCCGCTGCAGGGTTATGTTGTTGTCAGATATTAATTAACTATAGTATAAAATAAAAAATCTACGGATATGAAATTTAAAATAAACTCAGACATTAGAAAGTATATCAAAGCATTGTTGATTTTCATTCTGCCTGGAATGAGCTACCAGGCCTGTGCGCAATACGAGCCACAGTTCACGCAATATTTGAACAATGAATTGTTCATCAACCCGGCCTATGCGGGTACGCGGGGCTTTGCAGCGGCCACACTGTTATACCGTGATCAGTGGGTAGGAATAGAA
>DATEMK010000240.1:0-11268 GCA_035275625.1 Bacteroidia bacterium | reverse complement strand
GAAGAACAAAAAAAGAAACCGAAAAAAATATTTACGAGGCAATTCAATTTCATCTTGAAGGAATGCGTGCAGAGGGATTAACCCTTCCTGAAAACACCACTGAGAGCGAAGTTTTGGTTTTTGCAGAACCTGCAGTTGTTTATGGAAAAAATAAATCAAAAAAATAATTTGCGAAGCTTTTTCCCTGAATAAAATAGAATGTATAGAGAAACCGAAATAATTACCGGGCAAAGCTCAATGAATGATGAGGGTGATATGATCATCAACATTGGCCCCCAGCATCCATCAACACATGGAGTTCTTCAACTCGTTGTCACACTCAATGGCGAAACAATAAAAAAGGTGGAACCGCATCTTGGTTTCATTCACCGTTCGATTGAAAAAATGTGCGAGAGTTTATCGTACCGCCAGTTTATTTATGTGACCAGTCGGATGGATTATCTCTCTTCTCACATCAACAATCACGGATGTGCTTTGTGTGTTGAAAAAGGATTGCAAATTGAAATTCCTCCACGGGCAAAAGTGATTCGTGTTTTAATGGACGAACTTACTCGTATTGCTTCACACGAGTTATGGTGGGGTGCAATGGCAATGGATCTGGGAGCATTCACTCCTTTCTTTCTCGCTTTCCGTGAACGTGAAACGATCACTGATATCATGGAAGATACGTGTGGCGCACGACTAACAATGAACTATATTGTGCCCGGTGGCGTGATGGCTGAACTGCATCACGATTTTCAAAAACGCGTGAAAGCATTTATAAAACTTTTCAGAGAAAAAGCAGAACAGTACAATGAGTTAGTTACAGGAAATATTATTTTTCAGAACAGGATGAAAAATGTTGGCGTGCTTTCAAAGGAAGATGCTGTTTCTTACGGATGCACCGGACCGACAGCAAGAGGAAGCGGAGTGCAGTGTGACATTCGCAAGCTTTATCCTTATGAAATTTACGACCAGGTGAAGTTTGATGAAATAATTGAAACAGGATGCGATTCGTTTGCACGTTATTTAGTTCGCGTGAAAGAAATGTACCAGTCCATCAGCATTATTGAACAACTGATTGACAATATTCCTGAAGGTGAATTCCAGGCAAAAACAAAAGCTGTGCTAAAATTACCTAAAGGAGAATTTTATACAAGAGTGGAAACAGCTCGCGGGGAACTGGGAGTATATATTATAAGTGAAGGTGCAACAACTCCATATAGAATAAAATTCCGTTCACCGGGATTTTCCAACTTATCTGCGCTTGATCATATGGCACGAGGCGGTAAAATTGGAGATTTAGTTGCTATGATGGGAACATTGGATTTGGTGATTCCGGATATTGACAGGTAGCCACGAATTTCACAAATTGACACAAATTAATTAGTGTAATTAGCGGCAAAAAAATATGCTAAGCTTAGAAAAGATAACAAACACAATTTATATTTGGTTGAATTCAACATTCAATTCAACTCTTGCTTTGCTTTTTGAATTTGTCATTGTCGGAACGTTAGTCATCGGGTTATTTGCTGTTCTTGGATTGGTTCTTGTTTTTATGGAAAGAAAAGTTTCCGCATACATGCAAATCCGGCTGGGCCCCAACCGTGTTGGATTTAAAGGAACTGCTCAAACGCTGGCTGATACAGTGAAGTTAGTCATGAAAGAAGGATTGACACCCGATGGCGCTGATAAATTTTTATTCAACCTTGCTCCGTTCGTGGTAATGATTGCAGCAATGCTCATCATGGCGCCCATTGCTTTTGCTAAAGGTTTTCAGATGTGGGATATAAATATAGGAGTGCTGTATGTTTCTGCTGTTTCTTCCATTTCTGTAATTGGAATATTAATGGCAGGATGGGCAAGCAACAATAAATATTCTTTACTCGGTGCCATGAGAAGCGGTGCGCAGATTGTAAGCTATGAATTGTCAGCGGGCTTGTCAATTATTTCCATAATCATTCTCACAGGAAGTTTGCAAATCTCCGATATCATTGCATCACAACAAAACGGCTGGTGGATTTTCAAAGGGCATATTCCCGCCATTATCGCATTTGTTATTTTCATTGTTGCCGCAACGGCAGAAACCAATCGGGCACCGTTTGACCTAGCTGAAGCCGAATCAGAGCTTACGGCAGGATTTCACACGGAATATTCAGGAATGAAATTCGCACTCTTCTTTCTTGCGGAGTATGTAAACATATTTATTGTGTGCGCCATTGGCGCTACGTTATTTTTGGGAGGATGGATGCCATTTCATATTGGCAACTGGACTTCATTTAATCATATAATGGATTTTATTCCTTCCTCTTTGTGGTTCTTCGGGAAAATATTTGCGCTGATATTTCTCATCATGTGGTTCCGCTGGACATTCCCCCGCTTACGGGTTGATCAGTTGTTGAATCTCGAATGGAAATATTTATTACCTATTGGTATGTTCAATTTATTATTGATGACATTAGTGGCGATTATGGGATGGCATTTCTGAATGAAAAATGAAATGAATATTTAAAAAAGGGATGTTCCAATATAAAAAAGAATTTGAAACCTGATGTTCCAAATTGGAACATCAGGATGTTTAAGATTTCAAATTAAAATCTTAAAGTAAAATGGGAAAGTTAATACTGCTTACAGAAGAAAATATTTTGAATAAGATTTACCTTATTCGCGGAAAGAAAGTAATGTTAGATAGTGATTTGGCAAAAATGTATGGAGTCAAAGTAAAAGTACTAAACCAATCTGTTAAAAGAAACATGAATCGCTTTCCCGAAGATTTTATGTTTCAACTTTTAAAAGCGGAACATGAATCTTTAAGGTCACAATTTGTGACCTTAAAGAGAGGACAACATTCAAAATTCCCTCCTTATGCCTTCACAGAACAAGGCGTAGCAATGCTTTCAAGTATTCTTAAAAGTGAAACAGCAGTACAGGTAAACATTCAAATAATTCGCGTCTTTACAAGGATGCGCGAACTTTTATCTTCACACAAAGATGTTTTATTAAAGCTGGAACAGATTGAAAAAAAATTATTGAAGCACGATCACCTTCATAAAAAGAATGAACAGGAGCTACAGGCTGTTTTTGAAGCTCTGAAGCAATTATTAAATCCGGCACCCGAAAAAAGAAATCGCGTTGGGTACCGGCTTGCAAACGATAAAAATTAATGTTTATAACAAATTATATAAAAACAATTTTTGATTCAGTAAAATCATTGCTCAAAGGCATGAAGCTGACCGGTTATTATTTCACCCATCATAAAGAAATTATAACGGAGCAATATCCTGAATTCAAAGCGCCTTTAGCGGAACGGTTCCGCGGTGAAGTGGTTTTGATACATGATGAGAAAAATGAACATCGTTGTACCGGTTGCACGGCTTGTGAACTTGCCTGCCCGAACGGAACGATCAAAATCGTTACGAAAATGGAAATGACACCGGAAGGAAAAAAGAAAAAAGCAATAGACACATTTGTGTATCATCTCGAATTATGCACCATGTGTAATCTGTGCATAGTTGCCTGCCCGACAGATGCAATAAAAATGGCGCAGACATTTGAACACAGTGTTTATGATCGTGCGCAATTGACAAAAGTGCTGAACAACCCGGGATCAAAGCTAATGGAGGGAGTGGAATAAAGAAATTTCAGATTTCGGATTAAAAAAAAATAATCCGTAATTTAAAATCCGCAGCAGTAAAAATATGACAGCTAACCAAATTATATTTTATCTTATTTCAGTTTTCATTCTTGGAGCCGGATTAATTGCTGTTACTGCCAGGAAAGTTTTTCGTTCCGCGATATGGTTATTGTTTTCTCTCATCGGCATTGCTGGATTTTATTTCTGGATACAGGTTGAATTTGTTGCCGCTGTTCAGATTATTGTTTATGTCGGAGGAATTGTAGTGCTCATTATTTTCTCCATTTTTTTAACGCAGCAATCGGGAAAAGAAATGCCAAAGCCAATCACGGGCCGCACGGCTTTTTCTTCTCTTGCAGTTATTAGCGGATTTGTACTTACGTACTTATTAATCTTTCAACATACATTTAATCAAACAGCGAACAAGTCTATCGAAGGAAGTGTTGCCAATATCGGAACACAATTACTGAGTATTAGCGAACACGGTTATGTGTTGCCATTTGAAGTAGTGAGCATTCTGCTGCTTGCAGCAATGATCGGATGTATAGTTATTGCCATTAAAGCCCGTCCCGAAATAAAATGAACGAAATTCCTCTTTCACATATTTTGTTTGTCAGCACTGCATTGTTTTTCATTGGTGTTTATGGCTTCTTCACAAGAAGGAATATGATAACGATGCTGATGGCAATTGAATTAATTCTGAACAGTGTAAACATTAATTTCGTTGCCTTTAATAAATATTTATATCCTGATAAATTAGATGGAATATTCTTCACCATATTCATAATTACAATTGCTGCAGCCGAAGCTGCCGTTGCTATTGCAATCATTATTAATCTTTACAGAAGCCACAAATCCATTGATGTTGAAAATGCTGATGAATTAAAGTTTTGAAATAGTTCTAACTGTTTATGCCCGATAAAATCTACTTAGCTTTAATTCCGCTTTTACCGCTTGCAACTTTTGTTCTGCTTGGATTGTTCGGAAGAAAATATTTCAAAACCCTTTCCGGAATTATCGGCACAACTTCACTTTTTATTTCTTGCTTAATTTCCCTGGTCACAGCGTATAATTATTTTTTTGTTACTGGAAAAGTGAATGGTGTGTACCAGCACATTATTGCAATGAAATATACCTGGCTGCAATTTTCTCCGGGCATTTCCATTGACATGGGAATTATTCTCGATCCTATTTCTGTGATGATGATTGTGGTGGTGACGTTTGTTTCGCTGATGGTGCACATTTACAGTTTGGGTTACATGAAAGGTGAAGAACGTTTTGCAACATACTATGCTTTCCTCTCTTTGTTTACTTTCTCCATGCTGGGTCTCGTTCTTTCATCAAATATTTTCCAGATATATATTTTCTGGGAGCTCGTTGGTGTTTCATCTTTCCTGCTGATCGGGTATTATTATGATAAACCATCCGCAGTTGCCGCATCAAAAAAAGCATTCATTGTTACACGCTTTGCCGATCTTGGATTTCTCATCGGCATTTTAATTTTGTCTTTCAATGCACAAACATTAGACTTTGAAACGCTTATCCAGCGGCTGACTGATGTGTCTTCACCGCAACTGCAAACCGCTGCTGCCGCTTCTTTCCTCGGAGCAAGTGCACTCACGTGGGGATTGGTTTTAGTATTCATAGGCGGTGCAGGGAAGAGTGCAATGTTCCCCTTGCATATATGGCTGCCTGATGCAATGGAAGGTCCGACTCCTGTTTCCGCATTGATTCATGCTGCCACCATGGTTGTTGCCGGTGTTTTTCTTGTTGCAAGATTATTTCCGGTGTTTGCAATTTCATGCCCGGTTGCTTTGCATGTTGTTGCTTATGTCGGTGCGTTTTCTGCGTTGCTTGCTGCAATTATTGCATGTACACAGACAGACATAAAGCGAGTGCTCGCATATTCAACTATGTCACAAATTGGTTACATGATGTTTGCGCTGGGAGTTGCAGGATACAATGGAGAAAATGGATTAGGCTTCATGGCGGGAATGTTTCATTTGTTTACCCATGCATTTTTTAAAGCATTGTTATTCCTTGGTGCCGGGGCAGTGATTCACATGATTCACAGCAATGAAATGAAAGACATGGGGGGGCTGAGAAAGTTTATGCCAATTACACATATTACTTTTTTAATTGCCTGTCTTGCCATTGCAGGTATTCCGCCTTTCGCGGGATTTTTCAGCAAAGAAGAAATTCTTACTGCAGCATTTCATTCCGATAAAATCATTTATTCGGTTGCATTAATTACTGCAGGAATTACAGCCTTTTATATGTTCCGGTTATACTTTAATATTTTCTGGAATAAAGAAGCGCATCTTCATGATCATCACGGAGAAGGAACGATGTCTATGAAATTTCCATTGATCATACTTGCCGCAGGAGCTTTAGTTGCAGGATTTATTCCTTTCGGGAATTTAGTTACATCAGATGGCGCTGCATTGGAAACTCATCTTGATTTGACATTTTCTATTGCGCCTGTTTTACTTGCTCTCGCAGGAATTTTTATTGCACAAAGAATGTACAAGAAAGAAAATAATCTTCCGCAGAAAATTTCGAAATCAATCAGTGGTTTGTATCAATATTCTTATCATAAATTTTACATTGATGAAATTTATTTGTTCATCACTAAAAAAATTGTTTTCAATTTAATCGGCCGACCTGCTGCATGGATTGATAAAAATATCGTGGACGGAACTATGAACATGCTTGCTGCATTGACAGGAATATTCTCTGATACTATTCGCGGTTTTCAATCAGGAAAAGTACAGAACTATGCGATATATTTCTTTGGCGGAGTGATCGGGTTTGCAGTATTGTTTATTTATTTATGGAAATGAAAAAATTTACACACGAATTTCACGAATTTTCACCAATTGTTTTCGTGTTAAGTAGTGTAATTAGCGGCTAAATAAAAACATGAATTTATCATCACTCATACTTCTTCCTTTAATTACAACGATAGCAATTTTATTTTGCAAAGGATTAAAACAAATACGTGCAGTTGCATTTGCCGGTTCCGCCATACAACTTTTAATGTCGGGAATTTTACTTTGTAATTATTGGAAGGAACGTGCTTCAGGTAATTCCGATCAAATGCTTTTTCAATTCAGGGCAACATGGTTTGCTCCTCTGAACATTGAATATTTTATTGGGGTGGATGGAATTTCAGTTGCTATGATTTTGCTTACTGCATTTGTTGTGCTTGCGGGAATTTTAGTTTCATGGAAAATGGAAATGATGCATAAAGAATTTTTCTTCCTGCTCATTTTTCTTAGCGCTGGCGCTTACGGATTTTTTATTTCGCTCGATTTATTTACTATGTTTTTCTTTTTGGAAATTGCAGTGATTCCAAAATTTTTACTGATCGGAATTTGGGGAAGCGGAAAAAAAGAATACAGCGCTATGAAACTTGCATTGATGCTGATGGGCGGATCGGCATTGGTTTTTGTTGGCTTGCTGGGAGTTTATTTTAATACTCCTACAAGTGATGGAATGCACACATTTGATCTCTTGAAAATTTCACAGATGCATATTCCATTGGAAGCACAGCATATATTCTTCCCATTAATATTTGTCAGCTTCGGGATATTCGGAGCGTTGTTTCCTTTCCACACCTGGGTACCTGACGGACACTCATCTGCTCCTACAGCAGCTTCTATGTTTCTTGCAGGAATTTCTATGAAACTCGGAGGTTATGGCTGCCTTCGTGTGGCAACCTATTTAATGCCCGAAGCGGCACAGGAATATTCCACCATCATTATTATTCTTGCTTCCATTGCCATTTTATATGGAGCATTTGCAACGATGATGCAAAAGGATTTAAAATACATCAATGCATATTCCTCGGTAAGTCATTGCGGATTCGTTTTGCTCGGAATTGGAATGCTGACGAAGACTGCAATAACAGGTGCAGTAATGCAAATGGTTTCACATGGGTTAATGACTGCACTTTTCTTTGCTGCCATCGGGATGATTTATGACCGCACACACACCCGGATGGTTGGGCAACTCGGAGGGCTATTGAAAATAATGCCATTCATCAGCACCATATTTGTTATTGCAGGTTTATGTTCGCTCGGCTTGCCGGGCTTCAGTGGGTTTGTTGCGGAAATGACTGTATTTATAGGATCATGGCAGCATCCTGAAATGTTTTACCGCGTTGCAACCATTGCGGGTTGTGCTTCTATAGTTGTAACCGCTGTTTATATCCTGCGTGCTACCGGCAGCGCAATCATGGGACCTGTAAAAGATGATCATCATTTACAATTACAGGATGCATCATGGAATGAAAAATTTGCTGCAACAATTTTAATCACCGGGATTGTTGCCATTGGTATTGCTCCGTTTTGGCTCAATGATATTATTACTCCGGCAACGGAAAATATTATGAGTAAAGTTTTAAGCTTAGCCACTAATTACACTAATTTTCACTAATTCAATCCGGGTGGATTTGTGAAATTGGCGGCAGAAAAATAAATAAGATCATGAATGAATTTTTATTTCTGATGAAGCATGAGCTGTTATTAACGCTCCTGCTTTTCATCCTGCTTTTTCTGAAGCTCGGAAAAGAAAACATGAATTCCGTTTCGCTGATGAACGTGATCAATATTCTTTTGCTGATCAATTTTGTTTGTGGTTTTTTTTTAAACCGGGATGGAGAACTATTCAACGGCATGTTCAGAACAAACAGTACCATTGCGTTTGAAAAAAATATTTTAAACTTAGGAACATTCATTATTTCCATGCAGGCTTTTTCGTGGCTGAAAAATCATAAGCACCTTTTGGAATTTTACATGCTGCTGCTTTCTACATTGACCGGGATGTTTTTTATGATTTCAAGCAACAATCTCCTGATGTTTTATCTCGGGTTGGAATTGTCAACTATTCCGCTTGCAGCGCTTTCAAATTTTGACCTGGAAAAACGGCAATCATCAGAAGCGGCAATGAAGATGATCATGTCTTCGGCTTTTTCTTCCGGCATTTTGTTGTTTGGTATTTCCATAGTTTACGGAACAACGGGAACACTCAGCTTATCTGATCTTGCATTGTATCTTGACGGAACCCCGTTGCAATTGTTTGCTTTCATTTTATTATTCACGGGATTTGCATTTAAAATGTCGGCTGTGCCTTTTCATCTCTGGACAGCAGATGTGTATGAAGGTTCGCCTGTTCCTGTCACCTCTTATTTGTCAGTGATTTCAAAAGGAGCCATCATTTTTGTTTTTGTTTCCGTATTGTATTCAACGTTTAAATCTTTATCAGAAACATGGTACCACGTTTTGTATCTCACGGCAGTATTCACTATGATTATCGGAAATCTTTTTGCAATAAGGCAAAATAACCTGAAACGGTTCCTTGCATTTTCTTCTATCGCACAAGTCGGATTTATTCTCATTGGAATTTCAGGAAGCTCACAAACGGCAACTGCATCGGTTATTTATTTTATTCTCATTTATGTTTTTTCGAATCTCGGTGCTTTCGGAGTCATCTCGGTTGTCAGCGCACTGACAGGAAAAGAGAATATGGACGACTACAAAGGATTTTATAAAACGAACCCGATGTTGAGCTGGGTGCTTACTATATCCCTGTTCTCTCTTGCAGGAATTCCGCCAACAGCCGGTTTCTTCGGCAAATTATTTCTGCTCACAGCAGGAGCCGCAAAAGGAAATTACCTGCTCATCACAATAGCTGCATTAAACATGGTCGTTTCACTTTATTATTATTTGAAAGTGGTTAAAACAATGTTCATGGATAAAAATGAGGAGCCTATTGAAAAAATAAATGCAGGAGCATTTTCTAACCTTGCATTAATGATTTGCGTTGCGGGAATAATTATCATTGGTTTCGTTCCGCAGATTTATGAATTCATTTATTCTTTAAGTTTCGGAATGTAAACTGAAAAAAATTATTAGTTATTAGTTATTAGTTATTAGTTATTTGGAAAATCGTTAGCAACTTCAAACTCCAAACTGTTAAATGGCAATAAATAAAAATCACGAATTCGAAGACCTTGACGGAGTGAAATGCGCCATCGTTGAAAAAAATGTTTCACCGGATCGTGTGGAGTTTTTGAAAAAGCTCCTGGAGTACAATCATTATACAGTAGTAGTGGTAAAAAGCCCGCCTCCTAAAGTTGTTGCCGCCAAACCGGCTCCTCCTGTTACGGCTGAAACTCCTGCTGCTCCTGCCCCTCCCGAACCTGCCCCGCCACCGGGACCCGAAACTTTCACTGTAGGCGTAACAGATGTGGTGTTCAATGCCACCAATGCGATTTTCGGAAGATTGCTGCACACACCGGACGGACATGTTGTAACGCTTGCTTATTGGGAGCAGGAAGAAAAAATAGCAAGAGATGATATTCCTTATTTTGGCGAGGTATAGCTTTTTGCAATTCGTAAATTCGCGGCTGATTCGTAATTTACTAATATGATATAATGGGTAATACTGCCGATTAATAAATAACTGCTCACCATTGAATTTCGAATTATTCATAGCAAAAAGAATTGTTTTTGGCTCCGGGGAAAAAAAAGCAATTTCACAGCCTGTTGTTAAAATTGCGTTGTCAAGTATTGCGCTCGGTATTGCTGTCATGGTAGTTTCATTAATGGTGGTGACGGGGTTTAAAAAAGAGATCACGAATAAAGCAGTTGGATTTGGCACGCATATCCGCATCAGCAATTTTGATTCAAACAGTTCTTACGAAGAAGAGCCGGTAAATAAAAATCAACCGTTTTATGAAGAGATAAAATCTGATCCGGATGTAAAAAATATCCAGGTGTATGCGACCAAAGCCGGCATTATTAAAACAAAGGAAGAAATACATGGAATACTGCTGAAAGGAATTGGTCCCGATTTTGACAGGAGTTTTTTCAGGGATAAATTAAAAGAAGGAACTTTTTTTACGGTGACTGATTCAGGGAAATCAGATAAGGTGATTATATCTTCAAAAGTTGCAAAACTGCTAAATCTCAAATTGAACGATCATCTTTTTGTTTATTTTATTCAGAAGCCTCCACGGATTAAAAAATTCAGCATAGCGGGAATTTATGAAACAGGGTTGGATGAGTTTGATAACATTTATGTGTATTGCGATATTGCAAACATCCGCCAGTTGAACGACTGGACAGATGAACAGGTGGGCGGATTTGAAGTGATGCTTAAAGATTTTGACAAACTTGACAAAGCAGGACAAAAAATTTACAACGAAACAGGCTTTAAATTTAAAACCGAAACAATCAGAGAATTATATCCGCAGATTTTTAACTGGCTTGACCTTCTGAACATAAATGTCATCATCATTATTGTATTGATGATCCTGGTAGCGGGTATCAACATGATTTCAACGCTGCTCATTATCATTCTTGAAAACACACCCATGATCGGAATTCTGAAAGCAATGGGGGCAGAGGACATAAGCATCCGGAAAATTTTTTTATACGTCTCAGTTTATATTATTGCAATCGGATTGATTATAGGAAATGTTTTTGCTTTGGGTTTAAGTTTTCTCCAGTGGAAATTCGGATGGATCACATTGGCCCAGGAATCGTATTATATTTCAATTGTGCCTGTTGATTTTTCTTTTTTAAAAATAGCCGGGCTGAATATCGGAACAATTATTTTGTGTTCACTAATGCTCATTATACCTTCCA
>DATEMK010000239.1:0-3862 GCA_035275625.1 Bacteroidia bacterium | reverse complement strand
TCCGAATGCTAAACCCAACGCTCCGCCTACTGCTGTTCCAACTATTCCGCCAAGAGCAGTACCAATCAAGCCACCGGCTGCGGCACCCAATGTTTTCAGTATGAAGTCAATTTCATCCTTGACCGATTTATAGAGATCATCAATAAAGTCTCCGAATCCACCGGCATCAATTTCCGCCAATAGCAGAAAAGCAGAGAATATCTTCGGCTCAGAATAGTCAGTGTCTACTGTAAACTTTCTCAGGACCCTCGGAGTGCTATAGGTTTTAGTGTCTCCGTCATCAAAGGTATCAGAAACAGTGAACTCACTTATCTCCTGCTCAGTTCCCTTGTCATTAATAGTAATTCCGCTCAGCCCGATTTTGTCATGGTTTGTCCATTCCGATTTTCCTGTTTCGTCAACACAACTTACCGAGTGCAGCCTGAATTGCAATTCCTTTATAGGGTTAGGTACAGTCGCTGAAGCTTTTGGAGCTCCAGATGATGAAGCGGAACCATTTTGCGCAGAATTGTCGAACTGCAACCATGAGAAATGATTGCCGATATTTTCAATTTGTGTTTTGCCTGCGGTCGTTGAATTAATAAAGGAGAATTCCTTGCTGACATCAATTTGTTCAAATACGCTCTTGACGGACTTTGTATCTACGTGTGTAAACAAGTCAAGCGTATCTTCCTGGGCATAAAAATTTTTAGAAGTAACGCCTTTTATCAACGCAGTTTTCTTTTCTTGTGGCAGTTTGTCAAGGTATCCTGCAACAACATCGCCAACTGAGTTGAATGATCTGCCATTGAGTACCCGTTGTTTCGGTTTGTACTTAAATGAGACCGGGCTTGATTTTGCCCCAATGGATTGTTGAATGGAAAGCAACATGAGCTTTCTCATCGTGCGTCTGAATTTCAGAAAATTCGGATCTGAAATTTTTGGTTTTGTTGAAATTTTAATAGTGTTCATTTTTTATTATGGATTTGCTTATTGCCTACTCTCTTCAGGATTTTCGGCTTTCTCCTTTTTGATTACTTAATTATTCATTTAAGAACTTTTAAATTTTATTGTGTAAATACTAAAAAAGCTGTCCTTTTCAGACAGCTTTTTTTGGCTTTGTTTAAGCATGCACAGCAGTTGCAGTCGTCACTTTCTTCAAAGTGATTTTGTATTCAAATTTGTTGGTAACTGATTTGCCATTGAGGGTAACAACGAGATATTTTCCGAGAGCATTTTCGATTTTAGGTTCTACTTTACCGTGGCCACGTTTTCCTGCTGCAGTATCATTGAAAGAGTAGCTCTTCACTTTGGTACATTTTCCTTTGGAACTAACCAGGCAAATGTCCACATCGGTTTCGCCTTTTCCATCGGTTTCATCCAAAATCAATTGCACAGTGTCACTAGTCAATGGGGAGGGAGTAACAAACGTTCTGTCCCCGGGTCCTAAAATAGTTCCCGTTTCAGATGTTCCAAGACTCAAGCTTCTATGACCAAGCTTTGCCCATGAATTGCCCGCCATTTTGTTCCAGAATGTAATTAGCTTTTTAGCGATTTCTTCTGTTTTTTTTACAGTTGCAACGCAGGCAACAACTGTCGCAGGATTTGCAGTGGCAATACCCGCTGCTGCGCAACCAGCCTGGGTTGCAAGTTTACCGTACTCCTTCCATAGGTCGAGAACGATACTGGATGTTGATTCACATGTTTTCATAATATTAGGATATTAATTTTTTTGCCTACTCTCTCCAGGATTTTCGGCTGCCTCCTTTTATATTTTTAATTATTCGTTTAAGAACTTTTAAATTTTATGATGTAAAGATGCTGCGCCATGCACCCCCTTGTCAATCGCCAACATCGGTGATTTTTATTTGTGAGGATTAGAGAGGAGAAATGAAAAGTTTGGCTGAGAAAAATTTTGTTAAGGACGAAAAACATCACCGAAGGTGGTGATAGGGGGAAAAAATTGAACCCGGAAGTTAAGAAGACAAATAGAAAAATCTTTTCGTCTTTCTGTCCGTGTGTTTAAATCAATTTCATTTCAAGTTTTATTTTAGTTCCGTTGCCTTCCCCGGAGCTAAATAAAATCTGGGCATACATATCGGCTGCACGCTGTTTCATATTTCTCAACCCGTTTCCTTCATAGTTGCTGTTTGCCGCGAAACCTTTTCCATCATCGCTCACTTCAGCAAAAAGATTTTTTTTATTTTTTTCAAACTTCACAATAAGGTTTTTACAGTCTGAATATTTGACGGCATTATTGACAGCTTCTTTGCAGATGAGAAAAAGATTTTTGCGCTGCTCCATGCTGAAAGCAATATCATGAAGCGAATCATCATTGTGGAAATCAAGAACAATGTTTTTGCTTTGCGCCATGCGTGATGCATAATTGCGCAAGCGGTCAATGATATGTGAAAAACTGTCGTTGCGCGGATTGATTGCCCAGATGATGTCGTTCATGTCATCAATCATTTCCTTCGATGAGGAAGAAATTTCTTCAAGGACCTTTCCGGCTTCTGCCGGTTTTTCCTTTGCATAAGCGCTGTACATGGAAATGCTGCTGAGCGTAGAGCCGATTTCATCATGCAAATCGCTGCTGATGCGCACGCGCTCTGCCTGGTGTTTTTGTTTTTGTGAAATGCGGTAACGGTTAAATAAAAGCAAACCGATAATGATGATTAAAACTGTTCCGCCAATTAATGAATTACGTAATACCTGCTGCTTATTTAAAGCAATACTTTTTATCTCATTGTCCTTATTGAGCAACTGAATTTCTTTTTCTTTTTTTTCGGTTTCATATTGGGTTTGCATATCGGCTATAGTTTCAGCTTTCGATTCATTAAAGACCGAATCACGGTAGGAGCTGAACTTCTGATGATATTCAAAAGCTTTTTTGTAATCGCCTTTTTCAGAAAAAACTTCTGCCAGGGTTTCGGCATTACGTGATGCAAGATTTAATTCACCGATTTCTTCAGCCAGTTTTAAGCTTTCGCTTAAATAATATACCGAACTGTCTGATTTTCCAAGTTCGTAAAAAACCATTCCCATATTACTCATGTCTATGGAAGCACCCCTGTTATCTTCAATCTCAATTTTATAACAGAGTGCCTGGCGCATATAATACAATGCGCTGTCGAATTGATTCAACCCCTGGTAAATGACTGCAATATTTCCGATGGCAATAAATTTATTTCGCTCGTCTCCAAGGAAAGTTGCTAATTGGAATGCCTCACGCGAAAGTGATAAGGACGACCGATAATCACCATTTGCAGTATAAATACTTCCAAGATTAACGGTGGTTTTTAATATACCGGTTGAATCTTCTTCCTCGCGATACAATTCCTTTGCATGATGGTTATATTGAATTGCTTTTTCATAATCCTTATTTTTCTCATAAGCGATTCCGAGGTTCATCAGGTACATTGCCTGGTAGGATTTGAGGTGCAGGCGTTCAGCAATTTTCAGCGCCATAACCAGGTAATGGACGGCTGAATCATATTGTGCCTGCCAGGTAAATGCCATTCCCATATTGTTATAAACACGGGCAACTAAATCTTCGTTTCCAATCTGCAATCTGTGGTGCAAGCTCTTCCTGTAAAATGCCAGCGCTTCATCATAGTTGCCCTTGTCTTTTTCAACCAGACCCAGCCGGATGTAACCATCGCCCAAACCGATATGGTAATTTATTTTTTCGGAAAGCCCAATTGCCTGGTGTGCCAATGCAACAGCCGAATCTGGAAATTTTTTAACGAGCTTAAAGCTGCGTTCGTTCAGCCTGTTGATTAAAGAAGTGTCTGTCTTTTGCGCGGTTGAATTAAAAAAACAGCAGCATAAAAAAACTGTACTATATTTCAGGATTTTCTTCTGCATAGTAAAACATGCCCGA
>DATEMK010000238.1:0-13442 GCA_035275625.1 Bacteroidia bacterium | reverse complement strand
AGTGTATCCTTCATAATTTTGAATCTTAAATAAAAGACCCAAAGTGCATTGTGCCAAAGCTATCCCGATCCCGGCAGTCCCTATCATTTTCAGAGGAGAAATTCCATTGTAAGATTCCTTCTTAAAAATATTTTTCAAAGGAATATCATTAAGAAAAGCAAAGCTGAAATAATACAGGAAAGCTAAAGTCAAAAGAGAAAGGGAAATTAAAATTCCACCTCCGGGAATCAAACTAAGTTTTAAGATTAGTCCCATAAAAGCAATTGATCCGAGTATTTTTTCTGCTTTTTTCATTACTGTTATTTTTTTGTGAGCCTATCTCCAAAAGGGTTCTTAACTCCTTTGGGTTGTTAAGGTCATCCATCCAAAAGTAACAGAATTAACAAACTTTTCAAAAACTTTTATTCATAATACAAATCTTCTGAAGAAATCATGCACTGCTTTGCAGAATTAGCGGTGGCAGAATAATTTTTTTTCATAGCAAGCCTGCCTTGTAAGGCGGAGTTTTTTTTATTTCCAGGTTTGGTGTGTGAGTTCTTTTCGCTTCAGCCAACCTTAAATCTCAAACCTCAAACCTCAAACCTTTTTTCCTATCTTTGATAAAACATCTTTCCAATGAAAAAAATAATTACATCTTTTGTATATTGTTTTTTGTTTAGTGAATGTTTTTCGCAGGCTGGTATGTGGACCTGGATGAAGGGTGACAGCATATACAACCAGCCGGGTAATTTCGGCACGCAGGGTGTCCCTTCACCTTCCAATAATCCACCGGGATTTTATGAAGCGGCAGAATGGACAGACCTACAGGGGAACTTCTGGCTTTTTGGCGGGCTCAATTCACCCAGCGGAGGCGCATTTTATGGTGATTTATGGAAATTTGAGCCGCTGACTAATAACTGGACATTGATGAAGGGAACAGGTATTGTGAATGATCCCGGCAATTACGGAACAATAGGAGTGCCTGCATTGTCCAATCTTCCGTCTTCAAGAGGTTTTGGATGCGCCACTTGGGTTGACCTGAATGGTGATTTATGGCTTTTCGGTGGAGGATTAACAGCCTATAAAAATGATCTCTGGAAGTATAACATTGCCACAAATATGTGGACATGGGTGCATGGTTCAGCCGCGCCAAACATTTCTCCTGTATATGGAACACAAGGTATCCCTTCCATCAATAATACACCCGGGGGACGGACGGAGTGCAGCGCTAACTGGGTTGATAACAACGGTGATTTATGGCTGTTTGGCGGTGACCTTCCCAATGCTGGCGATGCCAGCGATCTCTGGAGATATACTATTTCGACTAATGAATGGGCCTGGATGAAAGGGCCCAATATTGGTGGTCAGCCCGGTGTTTATGGAACAATGGGGATAGAAGACCCATCGAACGTCCCGGGTGGCCGTTGGGTTTATTGCAGCTGGACGGACAGCAATGATAAATTCTGGTTGTTTGGCGGCAGTGCAGGGTTCATTAATACTAATGATATGTGGTATTATGATCCCCTGACAAATAACTGGACATGGAAAAGCGGTTCCAACCAGGGAAATAATCCGGGAGTTTACGGACCGTTATGTTCATCATCCATAAATTATGTACCCGGTGCACGTTATGAAAACCGTGCAAGATGGACCACCTCATGCGGAAAATTCTGGCTTTACGGAGGCAATGGTTCCCCGGTGGCATTTTCTGATTTATGGTATTTTGACCCGTTAAATTTAGAATGGACATTGGTGGAAGGATTGCCCCTGAATCCATTGCCGGTTTATGGGTCCATTGGAGTTCCTGGTATAGCCAACACCCCCGGCAGAAGAGGAGGTACAAACAGCTGGCTAAGCACTACGGGAGAACTTTATCTTTTTGGCGGTTATGTAAGCGTAACTGCCGGAACAGCATGCGGCAACGATTTATGGAAATACACTGTTGATACTGCCTGTACAGGTTCCTGTGTGACTACAGGCTTTGAAGAAACCAATCCGCCTGAGGCGGATGAATTGCTTGTTTTTCCTAACCCGGCTAATTCTTCTTTTACCATTTCATTTACATTATCCGAAAAACAAATTGTTGAATTACGGATATACAATACGTTAGGCGAGATACAACTTTTCCAAAGTTTTAGAACTTTGGAAAAGTTATTTGAAAAAGAAATAAATGTGGAAAGGTTGAGTGACGGGATTTATTTTTTGCAATTAAAAACTAAAGAACGTAATTTAAACAGAAAGGTAATTATCAGTCATTGAAATTAATACATGAAAAAAATACTCAGAACTTTTGTTTTTTGTTTTTTATGTGGTGAATGTTTTTCGCAGGGTGGAACCTGGACCTGGATGGCGGGGACTGACTCAATTGATGCTAAAGGTGTTTACGGAATTATGGGAGTGCCAAGCCCGGCAAACCATCCCCCTGTGATTTACGAAGGAGTTGAATTTACCGATAAACAGGGAAATTTTTGGTTATATGGCGGGTGTAACCAACTTATTCCTGTCCAATATGCTGATTTATGGAAATTTGATCCGGTTACCTATGAATGGACCTGGATGAAGGGACCCGGAGGAGGATCCATAGAATGTCCGGTCTATGGAATCAAAGGAGTCTCTTCACCAAACAATACCCCCGGAATAAGATATGTTGGCACCGGTTCAACAGTTGACACAAGCGGAAATTTCTGGTTGTTCGGAGGGTATGGATGCTTCAATGCAATGAATGATTTATGGAAATTTGACCCAACTATTCTTGAATGGACATGGGTAAGCGGAGACAGCATTCCGGGACAACCCGGTGTTTTCGGTACCTACCAGGTGCCTGGCATTAATAACATTCCGCCATCAAGAGCAGAGTTCTCCACCATGTGGACCGATAATAACAATAACATCTGGTTGTTCGGAGGACAGGAGCTGACTGCTACGAGTGCGCTTAATGATCTATGGCGGTATAATATTTTAACCGGTGAATGGACATGGATGCACGGTTCAAATAGTACCTGGGCGCAAGGAATTTATGGAACTAAGGGTGTAAGCGATCCATTAAACACCCCCGGGGGGCGATGGAGTTATAGTCATTGGAAAGATGGAGATGGAAATCTGTGGCTCTATGCAGGCTTGTCTCCGGATTCAGTGATGGGAAGCGTCTTTTATTGTTTTAATGATCTATGGAAATTTAATTTAATGAATAATGAATGGACATGGATAAATGGATCAAATCAGCCGGGTGATACCGGCAGTTGCAGCGGATCGTGCATAACAGATTCGATCAATCAGCCGGGCACGCGATTTGAAAGTCGGGCAGTATGGAAAGATCAAAATGATAATTTTTATTTTTATGGTTCTGTCAGAGGAGCACTCGGTTCTTTTGCAGCCAAAACAGACTTATGGATGTATTGTTTGAATACGGGCCAATGGACGTTAGTTAATGGTGATTTTTATCAGACGCTGAATGCAAATTATGGTACTTACCAGGTGCCTTCTCCCTCCAATTTTCCCGGATCAAAATTCGGTGCAAATGCATGGAAAGATGCGGATGAAAATTTCTGGCTGTTTGGCGGGTATTATGCATCCATGTGGAGATTTACATTAGATACTGCCTGCGGAGTATGTCCTGTTCCAAACAGCGTTCATCAAAACAATCCGCCTAAGGCGGACGAACTTCTTATTTTTCCAAATCCGGCAAATTCTTCCTTTACCATTTTATTTTCATCAGCCGAAAGGCAAACTATCCAATTACGGATATATAATTCGTTAGGCGAACAAATTTATTTTTCAAAAGAAGTGATCGCAAAAGGGAAATTTGAAAAAGAAATAAATGCTGAAAACCTCAGCAGCGGAATTTATTTTTTACAATTACAAATGAAAAATGGGATGATGAGCAGGAAAGTGCTGGTGGAGAGATAAGGTTTTACAGCTTTTGTAAACTTTTCTAAGAATGCCTTAGTGATTCACTATCACCTTATCAATCCGTGTTTCAAAATCGGTTTTTACTTCTAAAATATATAAACCGGCAGGTTGTTTTTCAAGATCTACCTGAAATTGTTTTTGAAAAGTAACGTTGTCTTCCACTGATTTTATTTTTTCGCCAATAAGATTAAATACATTTATCTGCACCTTGCCTGGTGTTGAGGAATTTATATCTATGTAAAATAATCCGTTACCTGGATTTGGATAAAGAGCTATAGTGGACGCTGCGGCAATATCAGGCTGTATACCTGTAGGATCATTGAGCGGAGTTTCCCAGATGCCTCTTCCGTAAGTGGCTGCACGAAGCACTCCGGCTGTATATTGTATCTCGAGTTCATTCACAATCACATTGGGCAGGTTGTCATTAAAAGATTGCCATCCTCCTGTTGAGTTATCCATATAATATACTCCTAAATCCGTTCCGCAATATACAGCATCGTTAGTTGAGCTGTTATCATAAACAATGCAGTTAACCGGAACGGCAGGCAAATTAGCCGATACGCTGGCCCATGAAGTGCCCCCATTAGTAGTTTCGTACACCCGCTGGGCGGCTGAATAACCAGAGAATGTAACCCATACATGATCAGGATCTGTTGCTGAAATGGCAATATAAGTTATAGCGAGCGCTGCTGCAGGAAGAGTGCCGGTTATATTAGTCCAGGCTGTGCCCCCGTTAATGGTGCGGCTTATTGAAGTATAAGTGGCTGCATATATATAATTGGGGTTTGACTGTGAAACAGCAAGTGAAATAAGACTTCCGCCTAAGGCGGTGGAAATGCTTGCCCAGCTATTCCCGCTGTCAACTGATTTCCTGACTGTGTTGCTTCCATAAAACAAAGTAACATTTGAAGTAGGATGCATTACCATTGGAGAAACCCAGGCGCCTGAGCCCGGTGTAATGCCTGAAAAAGTATTTCCGCCATTTATAGATTTTGACCAGGTGCCATTCTGTGTTGATTTATATACAATGTTCTGATTTGTATGATCCACGAGCACTTCCATTCCATCAGCGCCACCCACTGTTGACCAGCTCCCTGAATTATATTTACGGGTTCCATTATCCTGCGCTCCGGCAAACAAAATACCGGCATTGGTGGCAGAACAGCCCAACCTGTAAAATTGTGTTATCTGCAGGCCGTAAGTTAAATCAGTCCATGACGTGCCCTGGTTAGCTGAGAAATGTATGCCGCCATCGCTTCCTGCAAAAACAGTAAAATTGCTTCCCGGCAGAAATTCAACAGCATGATGATCCACATGAATGACATTATTGAGGAGCGTCCATGAAACTCCCCCGTTAATTGATTTACACATGGATTGCCCGGCAGCAAAAAGGGTATTTTCATCGGTGGGGGAAACGGAAAGAATGCAATCATAATACCCGAATAAGAAACATGTAGGATCCGTCATGGCGGTCCATGTTAACCCCCCGTTAGTTGTTTTTATGAGGGCATTATTCTCATCCATTGCATATATAACATTTGGATTTGCAGGTGTGGTTTCCACTGCAACCCTGCCTGTAAAAAAATTCGTTCCTGGCATAAACGACCAGTTAATCCCCGCATCAGAAGACCTGTATATCCCGGTGCCTGTTGCGGCATAAACTGTATCGGGATTTGAGGTATTAAATTCCACATCATAAAAAACAGGATTTGCAAGCACATTCGTCCAGGTGGCTCCTGCGTCAGCGCTGCGTTGTATGCCTGTTGATCCCGCTGCAATTAAAATATCCGGGTTAACCGGGTTAATGATAAGCCGGTTGATGATTTCTCTTTGTCCCGCTAAAAAAGACAGCCCTGTAACGTTCCATGAAGCACCGCCATCAACAGATTTAACCACCCCGACACTATATGATCCTCCCCAGAAAATATTTGCAAAGGCAGTATAACCGAACCCGTCACCTGTGGCAGCATACATGGTATCCGTATTATCCGGGTTAATGGCGATATCAGCAATGGAAAGAACAGGCAATCCTGCATTCATATCCAGCCATGTAACTCCAAGGTCGGGCGATTTCCAGATTCCTCCGCTTGCAGCACCCACCCACATGGTGTTGTTGTTTACAGGGTCAAAGACAATGCAATCAACTCTTCCTATTCCGGGCATAGACCCTGACTGCGGACCCAGTGGTGTCCAGTTAGCAGCCATTAGTCCGCTTTGATTTTTATTCAGCTGATTTTTTTCAGATTCAATAAAAGTGGCTGCAGGATTAAAAAATTTGCCCGAAGGATACACTCTTGGTTCCATAAACGCTTCCCACCGCTTAAAGTGGTTGTATTCACCGTCAGCAGTCCAGTCAATTATTTTATCCGCGTAATAATCATTGAAGGCTTTTTGCATGTCATAAAAATCAGGGTTGGTTTTAACATTCAGATTTTTTGTCCATTCCTGTGTGTACCCATTAACAGAAGCAAGCAATAAAATAACAATGCAGTTAAACAGGGTTTTATTCATTGGGGTGATATTTTAGATAAAACTAATACGATTAAGTTTCCGTTTTCTTTTTAAAAATCCTTTTGAAAAAAGGCAGCTGAGCATGGTCCTCGTCATAGTACCCGGAACCGTTATTGAGGTACCCGTAATTATGTCCGTAGCCGTAGCCGTAAGCACGCCTGAAATCAGAATCATTGAGTACAATGCAGATATTTTTTAATTTATCTTCTTCATAAAGGTCATTGAGCGAACGGATGAATTCGTGCTTTGAATAATTTTCACGGATGATATAAATATTGATATGAGAATGATTCATCAGGATGAAAGCATCAGACACAATTCCTAAGGGAGGAGTATCTACTATAACATAATCATAGCGCGCGGAAAGATCATCAAACAATGTCTGCATTTCTTTTTTAGAAATGAGTTCGGCAGGGTTCGGGGGAATAGGCCCGGCAGTGATGACATCAAGGTTCTCAAATTTTGTTTTTTGGAGGATTTCGTCAATACTTTTTTTGCCAATGAGATAACTGCTGATTCCAGCCTGGTTTGAAAGATTAAAATCCTGGTAAATCTTAGGTTTTCTTAAATCCAAACCTACTATTACAACCTTACTGTTTTGCAGGGCAAGAACAGAAGCAAGATTGATGGAGAAAAATGATTTGCCTTCACTTCCCACGGATGAGGTGATCAATATAATCTTCTTTTTTTCATGTGTTCCGAAAAACTGCAGGTTGGTTCTTATCGAACGGAAAGCTTCTGCTATTGCAGATTTTGGCTTGTGATGCACAATAAGATTGTCTGACTTATTCAAATGTCCCACTATACCAAGAACGGGAATAGAGGTTAACTTAGCAATTTCCTCCCTGTTGCTGATAGTTGTCCTAGAAACATTTTTAATGAATATTATTCCGGTTGGAATAATAAAAGAAAGCAAAATAACCACCACTATGATCATCTTTTTATTAGGCGCAACAGGAAAGCCATAATTTTCAAGAGTGGCAGCGTCAAGCACTTTATTATCCGAAACCACTGTTGCTTTAGCAATGCTGGTTTCGGCTTTTTTCTGAAGCAGGAAAACATATATGTTCTGATTTACTTCCACCTTTCGCTGAATGGCTAAAAGTTCCTTTTGAGTTCCGGGAACTTTTTGAATGTATCCCCCAAAACCGGCTATCTGCTGGTTCAAGGACTGGTTAGCCACATTCATGTTTTTTTGAATGGACTTTATGTTTTCCAGCAGGGATGCTTTAGTATCGGCAATTTGCTGATCGAGTATTCTTAAGGTGGGCGCATCATTTTTCATTCCGTAAGAAAGGCTTTTTCTTTTTGCCTGCTGTTCCTGGTATTGCTGAATCAGGCTAACGAGAAGGGGATCCGGAATACCGAGACTGGAAGGCGCCATGGAGGTAAGATCCTTATTGCTTGATATATATCCAAGCAGGTTATCCAATGACTTCATTTCAATGTCATTTTTCACCCTGTCGGTTTCAACGGTGCTGATTTTTTCAAGCACCGCTTTTGCTTCTTCTCCTAAATCAACGGTCTTATGCTGTTCTTTAAAATCCTGCAAGTCACGTTCGACCATGCTCAATTCTTTATTAGTGGACTCTAATTGCTGATCTACGAATTTCAAAGTCAAAGAAGCAATTTCGGCTTTATCTTTTACGTCAAGATCAATGTAAACTTTCATGATGGCATTTAAAATATCCACGGCCCGCTGCGGCACATTATCTGAATAAGAAAGTGAAATAATATCGGCATCCTTGTCAATTGCCTCTGTTTTTAAAATAGCCTGCATATTGGAAATCTGGAAAACCGAAGAATTGATGATAAATTCATAGTCGCTTTCCAGGGAACTGTCAGGAATCTCTGTATTCCTGTTTAGTGTAATTATAAAATACCGCGTAGTTATTTTTTCTCCGAATTCATGTTTTTCGGAAAAGGAATAGTCAGCAACAAAATTGTCATCCGCTTCCACCGAAAGCTCATAATGTTTCGGGTCAATAATCTTTACTTCGAAAGGAATATTGTAAAAAGAGCTGTGCAGGGAATCAAAGGTTACATTAAATGGCTCCTTCTTATACAAAGGAATTTGAGGAAAAGAAGAAGTATTAAAATAACTTACCTGCAGGCCGAGTTCATCAATGCATCCCTGTAAAACCGTTTTCGATTGTAAAACTCCGATTTCTGTGGGAACACTTGTGGTGGATCCCAGCAGATCGCCTGATAAAATATTTTCAATGCTTTTAGCAGGATCCTTGGCAGAAGATTCTTCAATCAAAATACTGGAAGCTGCTTCATACGTTGGCAAAAAGAATTTTAAGTAAAGAAACGCTAGCACCAGGAGAGTAATCAACGCAACCGGAAAGTAACGCCAATGTTTTTTGAGTTCTTTCATTACGAAACTCAAATCAATCTCGTCAGAATTTATTTTCCCTTTTACTATTCCGGATTTTGAATCAGATTCCATTTTCAAATGTTTAGCTGTTGGTTATTAGCTATTGGTTATTGCTAATGACTAAAAGCCATCAGCTGAATTTTTTTTATTAATTGCCGTTATTGAGCCTTAATATCAGAGCAATGGTGATTACAGTTGTAGAAACCAGGGAAGTTATGACAACCAATGCGGGGTTTATGTTTGCCAGCGCCTTTCTTTTTATGGCTTTTACATAAATCAGATCATCCTGCTGCACATAACGGTTTTCAGGAGCGAGAATATCCTGTGAAGTCAGGTCCACTTTGATCTCTTTCAGTTCATTGTTGTCGCCTTTTCTGAAAATTCTGATATCGGTCCTGTCTCCATAAATAGTCAGATCGCCCACCATTCCGAGCGCTTCGGTGAATGTCATTTTCTCATTGGGAATATAATATAAACCGGGCTTGGCCACTTCACCAAGTATAGTAATTTTAAAGCTTAATTTTTTTATCACCACAACCGGTTCGTCTACATACTGCTTGAAACGGTTGATCAGGCTGTCTTTGGCAACAGCGAGCGTCAGCCCCCCGAGATGTACAGAACCGATAAGCGGCAGATCAACATCGCCCTGGGTATTTACAATAAAGCCTTTTTCATAAGCGGTACGGTTATCAATGATTTGTTTATCAACAGAGGTGCTGATACCGGGCATTGCATCGGGATTAATTGTAAAAAGCTGGATGGACAGAATATCCTGCGGATAAATTTTTAATTCAAAATCAGGCGTTGAGGCGCTTTCCTTATCTCCCGGTAAAGCCTTCTTCTTATTGGTTGATGAGCCGGGAACAGGATCCTGGAAATAGATCAATTTTTTCTGAGGGGTGCAGGAGCATATAACTGCCAGAACCGAAAATAAAATGAGCGCACGTTTAACCATTTAGAGTATTTGAAAATATCTTATTTCTGAATTAATCTTTAGTCTTTAAGCAGGCTTCGTGCAATAACAATCTTCTGCACTTCTGATGTCCCTTCATAAATCTGGGTGATTTTAGCATCGCGCATCATCCGCTCCACATGAAAATCTTTTACGTAGCCATAGCCTCCATGAATCTGTACTGCTTCAATGGCGGTGTCCATTGCTACTTTCGAAGCAAAAAGTTTTGCCATGGAGGCTGCAAGAGAGTAATTTTTATTATCATCTTTTAATGCAGCCGCTTTTAAACAAAGCAGCCTTGAAGCATCAATCAAAGTCGCCATATCAGCGAGTTTAAACTGGATCGCCTGGTGCTGGCTGATTTCTTTCCCGAATGCTTTGCGTTCTTTGGAATATTTCAGCGCCAGTTCATACGCGCCAGAGGCAATACCTAATGCCTGTGCGGCAATGCCGATGCGTCCGCCTTCGAGGGTTTTCATGGCAAACTTAAACCCGAATCCGTCTTCTCCAATCCTGTTTGCTTTGGGAACTTTTACATCTGAAAACATGAGCGAATGTGTATCGCTGCCTCTTATTCCCAACTTATTTTCTTTAGGTCCCACCGTAAAACCCGGCATGTCTTTCTCAACGATTAAGCAATTTATTCCCCTTGAGTTTTTGCTTGCATCCGTTTGTGCCATTACAAGATGGACAGAAGCAGTGCCTCCATTAGTAATCCAGTTTTTTGTGCCGTTCAGTAAATAATGGTCTCCTTTATCTATTGCAGTAGTCTGCTGTGAAGTTGCATCAGAACCCGCTTCGGGCTCCGAAAGGCAAAAAGCGCCAATAACTTCACCTTTGGCAAGGGGCACCAGGTACTTTTGCTTCTGCTCTTCATTTCCGTATTTTTCAATACCCCAGCAAACAAGTGAGTTATTCACTGACATCACGACAGAGGCAGAAGCATCCACCTTTGAAATCTCTTCCATTGCCAGCACGTAGCTGACAGTGTCCATGCCGCCTCCGCCATATTTGGGGTTAACCATCATGCCCAGGAATCCCAGTTCTCCAAGCTTTTTTACCTGTTCCTTTGGAAACTTCTGCTGTTCATCGCGCTCAATTACACCGGGTAACAATTCCGCCTGCGCAAAATCCCGTGCTGCTTTGCGAATCATTAATTGTTCTTCAGTAAGTTCAAACTGCATAAATCGGGGGTTTTTCAGAATTGACAAAGTTAGATTTTTAACCCCTTATTCTGACCAAAATCAGAAAATTTTTTAATCTTGTGCTAATTATTGTGAAGATTTGATTTTTAAAAACATTGATTTGAAAAATTATACGGAATATAAGGTGATCGGCATCATGTCAGGAACCTCACTTGATGGGGTAGATATAGCTTTTTGCAAGTTTACTTGCAGCAGTGAAGGAGAAAAGGGCGCGGAATGGAAATTTACTATTTTAAACGCTGAAACGGCTGAGTATAATAAAGAATGGAAAAACAGGTTGCAAAGCCTTCATCATGCAGATGCTTTGTCTTTTGTAAAAACGGATGTTGAATTAGGAAAACATTTCGGAATTCTTGTTAAAAAATTTATTTCAAAAAATAAGATCAGGCCTGATTTAATCAGCTCACATGGACATACGGTTTTTCACCAGCCTGAAAATGGGTTTACCAGCCAGATAGGTGATGGAGCCCAAATTGCAGCAATAACAAACATCGAAACAGTTTGTGATTTTCGAACGAAAGATGTTGCACTTGGAGGACAAGGCGCTCCCCTGGTGCCAATAGGAGACCGTTTATTGTTTTATGAATATGATTTTTGCTTGAATCTCGGAGGCATTGCAAATATTTCGTTTGAAAGAGGCAATAAAAGAATTGCATTTGATATTTGCCCTGTAAACATGGCATTAAATAAGCTGGCTTCAGAAGCAAAATTGAGCTTTGATAAAAACGGGGCGCTTGCCGCTAAAGGAAAGATCAACAATGCGCTTTTTAACAAATTAAACGGACTTGATTATTATCGCAAGTCTCCTCCTAAATCTATTGGCAAAGAATGGTATCTTAAAAATTGTGAATCACTTATTTCAGATTCGTCCATTCCATTGAATGACCGTCTGCGGACCTTTTGTGAGCATATTGCAATTCAGATTGCGGCTTCAATAAAAATTGAATCCAAACCGGGAAAGAGCATCCTGGTTAGCGGGGGAGGCGCACATAATGGATTCTTGCTTCAAAACATTAAAGAGTGTTTGAAAAAAAGCCCAAAATCAAAAATCATCCGTGTTGAAATTCCTTCAAAAGAAATTATTGATTTTAAAGAAGCATTAATATTCGCTTTTCTTGGGGTGCTCAGGGCAAGAAAGGAAATGAATGTTTTGTGCTCGGTTACGGGAGCAGTGAAAGACAGCATTAGCGGAACAATTTATGCTGCGGGTTAAACAAAAAAGTCAGGCTGAATTCCGATATGATGATTTATAAATCATCCTCATCTTCGGAGGGGGAATCTTCGAAGCCTTTGAAATCTTCAAGCGAAGATAAATCAATGATATCATCTTCATCTTTGTCAAGCAAATGATTTTTCCAGTTTTTGTCTTTCTTTTTGCCTGGCAGTTTTTTCAACGGCAGTTCACCGTCTTCATAAGGAGTTCCGTTTTTTTTCTGCACGGAATTTTTTCCTGGTTTTTTTAATCTGTCCATGAGTGTAAAAACAGTTCAATTAAATATTGGGAGATACTGTTATCGGATTATTATTACTTGATAAAAATAAAAAAAGTTTCATTTTATGAAAAAAATTTTTCATGCCATAAATGAACAGGATTAGTGAGGAAAAGTGCTTCTGCCCGTTTTATTAAGCGCTTCAACCCTGTTTTGAACATGAAGCTTTTCATAAATATGATAGATATGCGTGCGAATGGTATTGACACTCACACAAAGTTTGTCGGCAATATCCTTGTTGCGGTAACCTTCTGCAAGAAGATCCAATATTTCATTTTCACGGCCTGTGAGCAATGCATTTTCAGAAGAAGTCTTGCGCTGGAAAAAAGCAACTACTTTGCGGGCAATGGCAGCGCTCATAGGCGAGCCTCCATTATTAAGATCACGAATGGAATCTATAAGGTTATCCCCTGCAGCGCGCTTTAACATATAGCCGCTTGCCCCTGCAGAAAGGGCATTAAAAATTTTTTCATCATCTTCATAAACGGTGCACATCATAATATGGATGGAAGGGTAATTCTGTTTTATCAGTTTTGTACATTCTATTCCATTCATGCCCGGAAGGTTAATATCCATGAGCACCACATCGGGCTTATCGGTTTTAAATTTTTTTAATGCGTCTTCTGCATTCGGATATAAAGTTGCTTCAAAATCAGGATCGCTGTTGATAAGAAACGCCATTCCCTGCCTGATGTCATGATGGTCTTCAATAATTGCAACTTTAATTTTTTTCTTTTTTGTGTCTGTAGTTATCATATAAACAAAATTACGGAGATTTATTCAAATTGCTGTCATACAAAAGTATGAATTATTAATTTTTAAATGGCAGGTGTAAAAAACAAAAGCGGTCATCCGTCCGGGTGGATAACCGCTTTTATAATGATCCTCTTTTATTTAAACATTCACCGGGTTTGGCTGCGTTACCGGTTTCAGCCATCATTACAATATTGAACTCTTTAAAATTATCCTTTTCTAAAAACACTTCAAATTCTGCGGATGAAAATTTTTCATGTAAG
>DATEMK010000237.1:0-12465 GCA_035275625.1 Bacteroidia bacterium | reverse complement strand
CGATCTGGATTGCGCTCCTTTATGCCCGCGTGTGGATGTTCCGCCTCTTCCGGATCCTGTGCCCCTGCCTTTTCTTTTATTATTCTTTACAGAACCTTCTGCTGGTTTTAAATTACTTAAGTTCATTGCTGATTTAAAAATTAAATGTTTTCAACACTAAGAAGATGTTTTACTTTGCCAACCATTCCCATGATCTGCGGAGTTGCTTCCACTTCAACGGAATGATTCATTTTTGTTATTCCCAGTGCTGCCAATGTTTTCTTTTGTATCAACGGGCGGTCAATCGCACTCTTAACCTGCTTTATTTTTATCTTGCTCATCCGATTGTTTAAATTTTTATCCGTTAAAAACTTTTGACATTTTTATTCCACGCTGCTCACTTACGGCAACGGCATCGCGCATTTTCAACAATGCATCAATGGTTGCTTTCACCACATTATGCGGATTGGAAGAACCTTTTGATTTTGCCAATACATCATGTATTCCGACACTCTCCAGCACCGCACGCATCGCACCTCCTGCAATTACACCCGTACCCGGGGCAGCCGGCTTTAACAATACAAGTGCGCCACCGTATTTTCCGATTTGCTCATGCGGAACAGTTGCTTTGCTGATGGTAACTTTCACCAGGTTTTTTTTAGCATCATCAATGCCTTTCGATACGGCATCGGTTACTTCTTTTGATTTTCCCAGCCCGTAACCTACCACACCTTTTTCATCACCGACAACAACAATTGCCGCAAATTTAAAAGCACGTCCCCCTTTAGTCACTTTTGTGACACGGTTTATTGCAACGAGCCTGTCTTTAAGCTCGGTTTCACTTGATTTAACTCTTTTTGCGTTTGATGCTATCATTATTGTTTTTTAAAATTTTAGTCCGCCTTCTCTTGCAGCGTCAGCCAGTGATTTAACTCTTCCATGATAAAGATATCCTCCGCGGTCAAACATTACTTTGCTGATTCCTGCTGCTGTCGCCTTTTCTGCTATTGCCTTTCCAACCATTCCTGCTATTTCTGATTTTTTTGCTTTCACTCCTTTTAATTCGCGTGAGGATGCAGCAACCATTGTAGTTCCTGCAACATCATCAATGATCTGTGCATAAATCTGCTTATTGCTTCTGAAAACAGACAAGCGGGGAAATTCTGCTGTACCGCGAATTGTTTTACGGATACGTTTCCGTATACTTGTTCTTCTTAAAACTTTTCTTGTGTTCATGTTTATCTGCGAATACGAATCTTTTTACCTGTGTTTACTGTTTACTGCTGCTGGTCTGCTGCCGCTTATTTTTTAGCTGCTGATTTTCCTGCTTTACGTCTTAAAATTTCTCCGCTGAACTTGATTCCTTTTCCTTTGTATGGCTCAGGGATTCTCAGTGTGCGGATTTTTGCAGCCACTGCTCCAAGCAATTGCTTATCGTGACTTTCAAGCGTAATGGTAGGATTTGAGCCCCTTTCCGTTTTTGTGGATACTTTTACTTCAGCAGGAATTTCGAATACTACGTGATGTGAATATCCAAGAACCATATCAAGCATTTGTCCCTGGTTGGTTGCCCTGTAACCTACACCTACTAATTCCTGGTCAACTTTATATCCTTCAGAAACTCCTTTGATCATGTTGTTGACAAGAGAGCGGTATAAACCATGCATGGCTTTATGACGTTTGTGTTCTGTAGCTCTTTTAAATTCTATTTGTCCATCCGTAACTTCCGCAGTTATTCCGTCTGCCATTTTCTGAGTCAGCGTTCCTTTGGTTCCTTTTACAGTAATTGTGTTTTTATCCACATTAACTGTGACTCCTTTGGGAATACTAACGGGTAAATTTCCTATTCGTGACATGGTGAGTTTCGAGTTTCGCGTTTCGGGTTTCGGGTTGTTATTGAAATTACCTTTACACCTTCAACTCTTAATTTTTAATTTTTAATTTTCAATCAGATCAATGTACATAACACAATACTTCACCGCCAATATGTTCTTTTCTTGCTTCTTTATCGGTCATCATTCCTTTTGAAGTAGAAATTATAGCGATGCCTAATCCGTTTATTACACGGGGCAATTTTTCGCTGCCTACATATTTTCTCAACCCTGGCCTGCTTACTCTTCTGAGACTTTTAATAGCCGGAACCTTTGTTACAGGATGGTATTTCAAAGCAATTTTAATATTCCCCTGGTGATTGTCGGTTTCTTCAAATTTGTAATTTAAAATATATCCTTTTTCAAGAAGAATTTTTGTGATTTCCTTTTTAATGTTAGAAGCAGGAATCTCCACCACGCGGTGACTTGCTTTCATTGCATTTCTTACCCTTGTTAAATAATCTGAAATAGGATCGGTCATCTTTGATTTACAATTTACAATTTATAATTTACAATTTCTTTTACCAGCTTGCTTTTGTTATTCCTGCAATTTTTCCTTCGAGCGCCATTTTTCTGAACAAATTTCTTGAGATGCCGAACTGGCGCATGTAGCCTCTCGGGCGACCTGTTAAATTGCAACGGTTGTGCACTTTCACCGGGGATGCATTCCTTGGAAGCTTTTGCAAACCGAGATAATCCCCGGCAGCTTTCAACGCTGCTCTTTTTGCAGCATATTTTGCAACGGTTTTAATTCTTTTTCTTTCTCTTGCTTTGATGCATTCTTTTGCCATGAATCCGCGAAATTATTTTTATAGTTGTTTATTTTTATCTCTGAAAGGAATCCCGAATTCTTTCAGAAGCTCCATTGCTTCATTATCTGTTTTTGCATTGGTAACAAAGGTAATGTCCATTCCCGAAATGCGGCTTACTTTGTCAATATCAATTTCAGGAAAAATAATTTGCTCCGTGATGCCAAGCGTGTAATTTCCGCGTCCGTCAAATCCTTTATCACTGATTCCCCTGAAGTCCCGGATTCGCGGCAGGGCAACTGCAATCAGGCGGTCAAGAAATTCATACATTTTTTCATCACGTAATGTTGATCTTACTCCGATGGGAACATTTGCGCGCAATTTAAAATTTGAAATGTCCTTTTTTGATTTTGTAGGAACCGCTTTCTGTCCTGTGATAGAGGCCATCTCACTGATAGCCGAATCAATTAATTTCTTATCCGTAACGGCATCGCCTACTCCCTGGTTCAAACAGATTTTTTCAAGACGAGGCACCTGCATGATGCTCTTGTATTGAAATTTGTCTTTGAGATTTTTTACAATCTCTTTCTTATATTTATCTTTAAGTCTTGGTGTGTACTTCGTTTTTTCCATTTTGGATTGCGGATTTTAGACTGCGAATTTCTGTTATTGCTTAGTGCTGCTGCCGCTATTTACTGTTTTATTACTTCTCCTGATTTCTTTGCGTATCTGACTAATTTTCCTTCCTCTTCTTTTCTTCCCACACGGGTTGGTTTTCCGGATTTAGGATCAATAAGCATCAAATTTGAAATATGAATGGGAGCTTCTTTTTTTACAATCCCGCCCTGTGTATTTTTTGCATTTGGTTTGGTGTGCTTAGAAGACATGTTCACCCGCTCCACAATTGCCCGCCTGTCGCTGACTATCACTTCCAATACTTTTCCCTGCGATCCCTTTGATTCACCGGCAATCACTTTTACAATATCTCCTTTGCGAATATTCAGCTTGGGAATTTTATTTTTTTTTCTTTCCATGATATCATCTACGAATTACGAATCTTTACGAATATACGAATTGAGGAATTTTAATTTTTAATTTCTACAATACTTCAGGTGCGAGAGAAATAATTTTCATAAACTGTTTTTCTCTCAGCTCTCTTGCAACAGGGCCGAAGATACGTGTGCCTCTTAATTCATCTTGCGCTGTGAGCAGTACAACCGCGTTATCATCAAAACGAATGTAAGAACCATCATTGCGCCTTACTTCTTTATTTACCCGAACAACAACTGCTTTTGAAACAGTTCCTTTCTTAATGTTTCCTGCAGGCAATGCATTCTTCACTGTCACAACAATTTTATCACCGATCGTTGCATATCTTTTTCTTGTACCGCCAAGCACGCGGATACAAAGTACTTCTTTCGCACCGCTGTTGTCGGCCACTATTAATCTCGATTCCTGCTGTATCATTTTTTAGTTATTTGTCATTGGTCATTGGTCATTGGTCATTGATGCTATCCGATGTGGAAATTTTTAATGACTATTGACTAATTTCTAATGACCAATTATTATTTTGCTTTCTCCAGTATTTCAACCAATCTCCACTTTTTATTTTTACTCAACGGACGTGTCTCCATAATTAAAACTTTGTCACCGATGCCGCAGGTATTGGCTTCATCATGTGCCATGAATTTATTCGTTTTGTTTATAAACTTTCCGTAAATAGGATGTTTTTCTTTTCTCTCTACAGCAACGACAATAGATTTATTCATCTTGTTGCTGGTTACCAAACCTGTTTTTGTTTTACGGAGATTCCTTTCGATGCTCATGAATTGTTAAATATTTTAAGCGGTTGCGGTTGCAGTTATTGCAGATTCTGTTGTACGTTTTTTCAATTCAGTTTTTAAGCGTGCAATTAATCTTCTTGTTGTTCGCATCTTAAGCGGATTATCGGCCGGAGAAACAGCATGGCTCATCTGGAGTTTTGCATAATTTGATTTCTCTTCCGTAATCCTGTCGCGGATTTCTTCAGTGGTTAAATCTTTTACAATACTTTGCTTCATTGTGCTTATTGTTGGACGTAATCGTGTCTTACTATGAATTTTGTATTTACGGGTAATTTTTGGGCGGCAAGCCTCAATGCTTCTTTGGCAGTAGCAGCAGAAATTCCGTCAGCCTCAAACATAATGGTGCCGGGCTTTACTACTGCCACCCAATATTCCGGTGCCCCTTTTCCTTTACCCATACGCACTTCAGCAGGCTTCCTTGTAATTGGCTTGTCGGGAAATATCCTGATCCAGCTTTGACCTTCACGCTTCATGAATCTTGTTAATGCAACACGTGCTGCCTCCAGCTGTCTTCCGGTAATCCATCCTGTTTCCAATGACTTCAGGCCGAATGATCCGAAAGCAATCTGGTTGCCACGGGTGGCATTGCCTTTTGCTTTCATCTTATGCTGTTTCCTGAATTTCGATTTCTTTGGCTGTAACATTCCAGTTTCTAATTTCTAATTTCTAATAATCAATAATCAATTTCTTTCTCTGTCATCTCTTCTTCCTCTTCCTCTTCCTCGATCTCCGCCTCCGCGCCTATCCCCTCTGTCTCCCCTGTCGCGTTTGTCTGATGGCGGTCCGCCTGGTTTTCCTTTTTGCTGACTTAACATTCCAATATTTGGAGAAAGATCGCGCTTTCCGAAAACTTCTCCTTTGCAAATCCAGACTTTCACGCCAATTTTTCCATAAGTTGTCTGTGCTTCTGCGATGGCAAAATCAATATCAGCCCTGAAAGTATGCAAGGGAATTCTTCCCTCTTTGTATTGCTCAGTTCTTGCTATTTCTACTCCGCCCAATCTTCCGGCAACCATCACCTTTATTCCTTCTGCCCCCATCCGGATGGTAGAGGCAACGGAGGTTTTTACTGCTCTTCTGAAAGAAATACGGGCTTCCAATTGGCGCGCGATACCTTCAGCAACCAATTGTGCATCTAACTCCGGACGTTTTATCTCGAAAATGTTTATCTGCACATCTTTCTTGGTAATTTTTTTTAACTCTTCTTTTATTTTATCAACCTCTTGTCCGCCTTTCCCGATAACAATGCCCGGCCTGGCGGTATTGATGGTAACGGTAATGAGCTTTAATGTCCTTTCAATAATAATTCTTGAAACGCCACCCTTTGCAAGACGTGCGAAAAGATAATTACGGATTTTTTCATCTTCCACAAGTTTTTCAGCATAGCGGTTTCCGCCATACCAGTTTGAGTCCCATCCCCTGATGATTCCTAACCTGTTTCCAACAGGGTGTGCTTTTTGTCCCATTAATTATTTATTGAATTGTTTCTGGTTGTGTTTCTGTTTCTGGTTGTTCTTCTGTTTGAACGGTTGCTGCTTTATTGTCAAGAATCAAAGTCACATGATTGGAGCGTTTACGGATTACATAACCACGCCCCTGTGGTGCCGGTCTCATTCTTTTCAATTGGCGGGCGCTGTCAACATAAATTTCTTTTATAAATAATTCCTGGTCCTCTATTCTTTGTCCTTCATTCTTTGCCTGCCAGTTGGAAAGGGCTGACAATAATAATTTTTCCAATTTCTTTGAAGCATCCTTAGTGCTGAACTTTAAAAGATTCAATGCCTTCTCTGCCTTTTTTCCGCGGATCATATCGGCAACAAGCCTCATTTTACGGGGCGATGTAGGGCAATTATTCAATTTAGCATAAGAGATAGTTTTCAACTCCTCTTTTCTTGCTTCTGCTGATTTACGTTTGCGTGCTCCCATTTTTTATTTTGCCGGTGGCGGGGTTGATGGCGCTGCTGCAGGCGCTGCTCCTGGAGATGTTCCAGGTGCTCCTGATGGCGCTGCTCCTGTTGTTTCTGCTGCTTTATCTTTATTTCCTGAGTGTGCCCTGAAAGTGCGTGTAGGTGCAAATTCTCCGAACTTATGTCCTACCATATTTTCAGTAATATAAACAGGGATGAATTTATTCCCGTTATGAACTGCAACCGTATGTCCGACAAAATCAGGAGAAATCATACTTCTTCTCGACCAGGTTTTGACAACAGTTTTCTTTTTTCCCTCGTTCATTTTCATAAGCTTTGCTTCAAGCTTGTAATCTATGAACGGGCCTTTTTTAATCGAACGACTCATTTTTTTATTTAGGATTTAGGATTTTAGATTTAGGATTTCGAACTTTGTTTTTTTAAATCCTAAATCTAAAATCCTAAATCCGCAATTGTTTTTTATTTCTTTCTTCTTTCTAAAATATATTTATTAGACCTGTTATTCTTCTTTCTTGTCTTATATCCTTTAGCTATCAATCCTTTCCTGGAGCGTGGGTGTCCGCCTGAAGCGCGGCCTTCTCCACCACCCATGGGGTGATCAACCGGGTTCATTGCCACACCGCGGACTCTGGGTCTGCGACCTAACCAGCGGGTGCGGCCTGCTTTACCATAGCTTTCTTTATTATGCTCCGGGTTTGAAACCGTTCCTATTGTAGCCATGCAATTCACAAGAATCATCCTGCTTTCGCCTGACGGCAATTTAATGGTTGCATATTTTTCTTCACGTGCTGCAAGCTGTGCATAAGAACCTGCACTGCGGGCAATTTTGCCTCCCTGCCCTGGTCTCATCTCAATGTTATGGATCAGTGTTCCGAGTGGAATATCTTTTAAGAACATGGCATTCCCGATTTCAGGCGTGGCTGCTGAACCTGAATTAATTTGTTTGCCCACTTTCAATCCTGTCGGAGCTACAATATATCTTTTTTCTCCGTCACTGTAATGCACCAATGCGATATTTGCAGTACGTCCCGGATCGTATTCAATTGTTTTCACTTCACCTTTGATTCCATGCTTTTCGCGTTTGAAATCTATCAGCCTTACCATTTTACGATGACCACCGCCAATGTAGCGCATTGTCATCTTACCCGAATTATTTCTTCCGCCAGATCTGTTCTTTGCAACCAAAAGTGATTTTTCGGGTTTGCCTGCCGTCAAATCATCGAAGTCATTCAGCTCCATGAAGCGCTGTCCTGGTGTGGTCGGATTAAATTTTTTAATTCCCATCGTTTTCCTTAATTACCCAATTACCTATTTACTTCATTAACTAATTTTAGATGCTGCTGTAAAAATCAATTGTATCCCCCTTCTTCAAAGTCACAATAGCTTTCTTGCTTCTTCCTTTCACTCCTTTTGTAAAACCCGTTTTAGTGCCTCTTGTCTTTATTTTCCCTCTGAAGTTCATCGTATTTACCGATTCCACGTTTACACCGTACATCGTTTCCACAGCTTTTTTTATCTCCAGTTTGTTGGCGCTCATGTCAACTAAAAATCCGTACTGACCAATCTTTTCAGTAATGCGGGTCATCTTCTCAGAGATGATTGGTTTTTTAAGTGTACTCATTGTTTTATTTCTTCAAAGTATTTTCAATAACAGGCAAAGAACCCTCAGTAAGCACTAATTGCTGAGCGTTCATAATATCGTATGTATTTAAATCGGAAGCTGTTACTACCTTACTGCGCTTCAAATTTCGGGACGACAAATATAGATTTTTATTTGTTTCAGAAATCACGACAAGTGTTTTTTTATCGTCCAAAGAAAGTTTTTTCAGCATTGCATTAAACTCTTTTGTTTTCGGATTATCAAAATTCAAATTTTCGAGCAGGGTGATGTTGTTTTCTTTTGCTTTGTATGACAATGCCGACATACGCGCAACTCTCTTCAATTTTTTATTCAGTTTAAAGTCATAATCTCTCGGAACAGGACCAAAAACTCTTCCGCCTCCTACAAACAAAGGACTCTTCATACTGCCCGCACGTGCACCGCCCGTTCCTTTTTGCCTCTTCAGCTTTTTAGTCGTGGCATTTATTTCATTCCGCTGTTTCGATTTTGAAGTTCCCTGGCGCTGGTTGGCGAGGTGATGCTTCACATCAAGATAAATGGCATGATCATTTGGTTCCACACCAAAAATGCTGTCATTCAGGTTTATTTTTCTTCCTGTATCCTTGCCGCTGGTTTGTATTACCGATAATTCCATTTTTTTTAAATTTCAACTATTATATATGAACCCTTAGCTCCCGGAACAGCCCCTTTGATCAGCAGAAGGTTTTCTTCGGGCATAACCTTAACAATCTGCAGGTTCTGAACTTTCACTCTTTCATTTCCCATGTGACCAGGCAATTTTTTGCCGGGGAATACGCGCGAAGGCCATGATGAAGCACCCATAGAACCCGGAGCCCTTAAACGGTTATGCTGCCCGTGAGTAGCGCCACCGACACCGGCAAAATGATGCCGTTTAACCACTCCCTGAAACCCTTTTCCTTTTGAGATTCCAGTCACGTCACAAAAAACACCTTCAGTGAAAATATCCACTTTCACCTCATCACCCAGGTTAGCCGCTGATGTAAAATGACGGAACTCAACTATCTTACGTTTTGGAGTGGTATTTGATTTTTTAAAATGTCCTTTTAAAGCCGCTGTCGTATGTTTTTCTTTTTTTTCGTCAAAAGCAAGCTGTACAGCATCGTAACCGTCTTTTTCAACGGTTCTCAATTGTGTAACCACACAAGGCCCCGCTTGTATGACTGTACATGGAATATTTTTTCCTTCAGCATCATAAATGCTCGTCATGCCGACTTTTTTTCCAATTATTCCTGACATCTTTATTTTCGTTTATGGTCAGAGGTTACTTCAATGAGCAACATGACTTGTTATTATCTAATTATCTGTTTACCAAAGATCAATTGCCAGTCACCTAAACTTTAATCTCAACTTCTACACCGCTCGGCAACTCAAGCTTCATAAGAGCATCCACAGTCTTTGCTGTAGAACTGTAAATATCAAGCAACCGCTTGTAGGAACAAAGCTGAAACTGCTCCCTGGCTTTTTTATTCGCATGAGGAGAGCGCAAAACAGTAAAAATCCTTTTCTCCGTTGGAAGAGGTATCGGACCGCTTACAACAGCACCTGTTGATTTAACAGTTTTCACAATTTTTTCTGATGATTTATCAACTAAGTTGAAATCATAAGATTTTAATTTTATTCTGATGCGCTGACTCATTTGTGCTATTTACAAATTTTAATTATGAAACTTTCTCAGTCTTGCCTTTAACTTTTGCAATTACTTCTTCAGCAATCGCTCTTGGAACTTCTGAATAATGTGAGAACTCCATTGTAGAGGAAGCCCGTCCGGAAGTAATGGTACGCAACGAAGTCACATACCCGAACATTTGTGAGAGAGGAACTTTTGCTTTGATTACCTGCGCACCTGCACGGGTATCCATTCCTTCAAGGTGTCCTCTTCTCTTATTTAAATCTCCCATTACATCACCCATGTTTTCTTCAGGAGTAACCACCTCTATTTTCATGATGGGTTCAAGCAATACAGGTTTTGCTTTTGGCAATGCTTCCCTGTATGCTGTACGTGCACAAATTTCAAACGAAAGTGCATCCGAATCCACGTTGTGGTAAGAACCATCCGTTAAAACCACTTTCAAACTATCCAGGGGATAACCCGCAAGAACTCCGTTTGCCATAGCAGCTTTAAATCCTTTTTCAACAGCGGGAATAAATTCGCGCGGAATATTTCCGCCTGTAACTTCATTTTCAAATTGCAAACCAAGTTTACCCTCATCAACAGGACCAATTGTTATCCTGATGTCAGCAAATTTTCCGCGTCCACCGGTTTGTTTTTTATAAACTTCGCGATGATTGACTGTTCCTGTGATAGCTTCTTTATAAGCTACCTGCGGAGCGCCCTGGTTACATTCTACTTTAAATTCACGTCTCAAACGGTCAACAATGATTTCAAGGTGCAATTCACCCATTCCGCTGATTACTGTCTGACCTGTTTCTTCATCAGATTTCACTCTGAAAGTAGGGTCTTCTTCAGCTAATTTTGCCAAAGCCATTCCTAATTTATCAACATCCGCCTGGGTTTTTGGCTCAACAGCCAAACCGATAACCGGCTCAGGGAAAGTAATGGATTCAAGAATTATAGGATGCTTCTCATCACATAATGTATCTCCTGTTTTTATTTCTTTGAAACCAACTGCTGCTCCGATATCTCCTGCTTCAATCTCATCAATCGGGTTTTGCTTATTCGCATGCATCCTTATAATACGGGAAATACGCTCATTTTTTCCGGAACGTGAATTCAGTACATAAGAACCTGCTTTCAGCGTTCCTGAATACACACGGAAAAATGCAAGACGGCCCACGAACGGATCCGTCATAATCTTAAATGCAAGCGCGGCAAAATGATCTTTCGCATCTGGTTTTCTCGGTTCTTCAGCCCCGGTGTCAGGGTTAATACCTGTCACTGGCGGAACGTCCATCGGTGAAGGTAAATACGTAATCACCGAATCAAGCATTGTCTGCACTCCTTTATTCTTAAAGGCAGAACCGCAAAGAATCGGAGTAATGGTCATCGAAATGGTTGCCTTACGAATTGCTTCCATTAATTCTTCCCTCGAAATGGTATCCGGGTTATCAAAAAATTTTTCTAAAAGTTTATCGTCAAATTCCGCAACTGACTCTACAAGTTTTGCCCGCCAGTTTTTAACTTCTTCAACAATGTCAGCCGGAACGGGAATTTCTTTAAAAGTCATTCCTTTTCCTTCTTCATCCCAGATAATCGCTTTGTTCGTAATCAGGTCAACAACTCCTTTAAAAGTTTCTTCTGATCCGATCGGATATTGAAGAGGAACAGGATTCGCCCCAAGTCTTTCTTTAATTTGTTTTACAACAGTAAAAAAATCTGCACCGGCACGATCCATTTTATTTACAAAACCAATGCGCGGAACATTATACTTGTTCATTTGTCTCCACACTGTCTCGCTTTGAGGCTCCACACCGCCAACAGCACAGAACAAGGCAACAGCGCCATCCAGCACACGCAGTGACCGCTCTACTTCCACCGTAAAATCAACGTGACCGGGAGTATCAATAATATTGATCTTGTACTTATCTTTATCGTAAGTCCAATAGCAGGTAGTGGCAGCAGAAGTAATTGTAATTCCACGCTCCTGCTCCTGCACCATCCAATCCATTGTGGCAGCGCCTTCATGCACCTCACCGATTTTATGGGTTACTCCTGTATAATATAGGATACGCTCAGTCGTAGTCGTCTTGCCGGCATCAATATGTGCCGAGATTCCTATGTTGCGCGTATATTTTAAGTCTTGACTCATTAGTTGTTTAAAGTTTAAGGTTTAAGGTTTAAAGTTAAACCCAACTTTTTTTTTCTTATTAACTGTTTACTGATTACTGCCTTTTAAATTACGCCCTGAAATGTGAGAATGCCTTATTCGCTTCTGCCATCCTGTGTGTATCATCACGTTTTTTTACAGCAGCGCCTTCTCCTTTTGCAGCAGCTATGATTTCACCGGCTAATTTTTCCGGAATTGATTTTTCATTACGCTTGCGCGAAAAATCAATCATCCATTTAATTCCCAAAGCGGTTTTGCGGTCAGGACGAACCTCACTTGGAATCTGGAAAGTCGCTCCGCCAACCCTGCGGCTTTTTACTTCGACAGAAGGCATGATATTGGTCAATGCTTTTTTCCATGTTTCCAAACCATTTTCATTGGTTTTCTTTTCCACAATATCTAATGCATCATAAAAACTAAGAAGTGCAATACTTTTCTTGCCGCTGTACATTAAGCTGTTTACGAAACGTGTCACTAATTTATCATTAAACTTAGGATCCGGTAACAGAATGCGTTTCTTTGGTTTTGACTTCCTCATGAATTATTAAATTGCTATATTGCTAAATTGTTATATTGTTGAGTTGCTATTCTTGAATTGCTCTTTTCTGACTTCTACTTCTTTACTTCCGACCGCTGACTTCTTACTTCTTCACCGCTCCACCTTTGG
>DATEMK010000236.1:0-11186 GCA_035275625.1 Bacteroidia bacterium | reverse complement strand
ATTCAATCACCACTTTTGCTTTCTGAATGTTTGCGGGATAATCACTTTCCATGCTGTAAATTCCTTTTGCAAGACGGCTGATATTTATTTCATATGTGTTCAGTCCTGCTGTTGCAGTAACTTTTTCAGAAAGAACAGCTCTTCCCGAAAGGTCTCTCATCACAATGGTCATTCCTGAATGTTGTTTTGCATCTATGCTCACGGTTATAAAATTGTGAGCCGGGTTCGGGGAAACTGTTAATCTGTTATTTGCTGATAGTACAGCTGCTTTTTCTTCCCTGCAGCTTGCATTGGTATGCAATACGCGGTTACCGCTCACTCCGCAGGTATTGACTGCCCTCACCTGCAGGGTTACCTGCCCGCTGATGGTAACCACATCCACATTATTAGTTCCCTGTCCAGCATCAATAGTTCCGTTTACATATGTCCAGTTATAAGAAGGAAGCGGGGACACCGTTGGCACACTTGCATTAATGGTCTGGCCAACACACCATGAAGGAGGATTTAAAGTGATGATGCCCGGAGTTGCAGGAGCACCGCTTATGTTTAAATTACGAGGAGGACTGTTACCGGGTGTACAAGCGTTGGTACTGGCAATTACAGAAACCATTCCGTTTGTAAAGCTGTTCGGAACATTGAACTGGATGGAAGTTGATCCCTGCCCAATGACATTGGTTGCTCCTGCCGGAATTGACCATGCATAGCCTGTGGCTCCGCTAACGTTGGGAACAGAATATTGAACGGTAGAGTTACAGATATTTCCTGTGGGCCCGGTGATGCTTCCGGGAATATTCGGAACATGTGAACCGACAGTTTTGCTTCTTCCCGTGCTTTGAATGCCACATGCACTTACTCCATACACTACAATCGGGGGAGCGCCTGAATAGGAACCGGGAAAATTCACATGAATGGAATTGCCGTAAGGCGGAGTTTCAACAATGTTAGCGCCCGAAGGAACCGTCCAGTTATAGCTTGCCGCACCTGGAAGCGAACTTACCGAATACAACACATTGGCTGAACCCGGGCAGACTTTAGACGGACCGATGATAGAAGATGGCTGACCGGTAGTATGTGTAATGGCAAGGCATCGCGGTGCGCTGGTGGAAGACCCTCCGCATGACAGCGCTGCCGTTACGCACAACTGGCCTGTTGTGAAGACCGGAAAATTCACAGATACATTGTTTGTTCCCTGTCCGGTGAAAGTAGCTCCCGGAGCGGAGAACGTCCAGTTGTAAACGGCTGTGCTCACTGTATTCACCACACTGTAATTTGCCCCCGTTTGATTTGAACAGGCTATTGGCGACCCTGATATATTACCGGGCGTGCTCATGATACCTCTTATCCATTTGCAGGAATAGCCCGAATTGCCGCATGCATTGGAAATTTCAACACAAACATTATAACCGGAAGATCCGATCAGTGAACCGAACTGCACGTAAACCGTATTCGAGGCTGATTGAAATGTTCCGTTCACAAAGGGGCCGCCTGCGCTGTTGCTGAATTTTGCAACAGATTGATTGACTCCTGTATTCCAAGTATAGTTATAGGTGAACCCGTTCGCAATATTCGCTGTTAGCTGGGCAACGGTACCGTTACAGGCTTCAGAAAGCGGGGATGTGGAGGTGATCATGGATATTACGGGAACAGGATTTACGGTTACTGAAGCAGCGCCTGAAAAGGTTCCCGTGCAATTCGCGTCTGAAAGAGAAGTCACGGTAAAAGAATGATTTCCTTCTGCAGGGGCAGGTATCAGGATATCTTCAACGCTGTTGGAAGTAGTACCGGAAACATTTTGAGATCCGTCTGAAATGGTATAATTCCATGGAGCTGTTCCGGTAAATACGACATGCACCGTTCCGTCACTTCCTGAACATATAGTATTAGTTCCGCTGATAGCGGCTGAAGAAGAATTTACAACAAGCGATGAATTGTCAGAAGTTACAGCAGGTGTACACGGTCCGCTAATAACAACATTATAATTGCTGGCTGCATCACCGGTTGCAACAGGATTGAGAGTAAGAGTTGATGAGGTGGCGCCTGAAATGTTTCCCCCATTGGTTAAGGATGTGGCTGCTTTATACCATTGATAAGTTAAGCCGGAACCTGAAGCAGTCACAGAAAAGGAAACCGAAGTTCCGCTGCAGGTAGTTTGCGATACAGCAGGTTGTGATGATATTGCCGGTGCAGTGTTTACAGTTAATGATACATTGTTTGAAGTTGCAGCAGGTGAACACGTTCCGCTTACAACAACATTATAATTAGCGGCAGCATCACCGGTAACAGAAGGGTTTATGGTAAGTGTTGGTGAAGTGGCTCCTGAAATATTTCCTTCGTTTACTAAATTAGTTGTTCCTTTTCTCCATTGATATGTTAAACCGGTTCCGCTTGCAGAAACAGTAAAGATGCTTGAATTGCCTGAACAAACTGTTTGATCAGAAGGCTGGCTTCCAATAGATGGAAGTGAATTTACAGCTACGTTTGTGGTAGTTGAAACCGAACCGCATGCGTTGGAAACAGTAATGGTATACGTTCCCGCTGCAGCGGTTGTTGAAGACGAAATGGTTGGATTTTGTGATGACGATGAAAAACTGTTGGGGCCCGACCATGAATACGTTAAGGATGTTCCGGTGGCAGATGAAGTAAGGTTAATATTTGAACCCGCACAAACAGGACTGTTGCTTCCTGCTGCGGGAGAAGAAGGGCAGGTTAAGGTGGTTCCCGAAATAATAAAATTTTTGCAGGAAAAAGTTTTATTGGTTTCGTTAGAGGCACCCCATGCAAACATCCTCACATAAATAGTTTGACCGTTAGCGGCATTTATTGTAAGAGAACTAAACGAAGAGGTTCCCGTTGGTGCCGGACTTCCGATAGTTACGGGGGATGTAAATGAGGCGCTCAGGGAATATTGCAACAAGACGTTCGTTACACCACCTGAACTTGTATTGTTTGTGGTACTAATGGAAGTTACGGTTAATCCGTTTCCTGAGGTGGGAGAAATAGTGAACTGGTAATAATCATTCACATTCTGGCTTGCAGAACCCCAGTTAAGGGAGGTGACTCCATTAGCGGCTCCATACGACATTGTACCAATTCCCGAGCCTCCTGTCTGGTTGCCCGCAGTAACATTGCCCGAAGTTGCGGCAACAGCGTTTGCACTGAGCGCCCATGTCGCTGATGCTGCCTGGCTAAATGCATTTTCTGTGTTAAATAAGATAGCAAGAATAAAACATATCAGTATGTTTTTAAACGTAAGTACGTTTTGCCTTGAAATTTGTAATTGATTTTTTATGCGGCTCATTTTAATTTATATTTATTTATGTATTATTTTTTGTTATTGACAAATTAGTATTTCGTACTTTTTCAGAGTATTATTTAATTCTTAATTCCGCACGCTGAATGTTTCGGGTAAAAATTCCCGGTTATACCCGGAAAGTTTGATTAATCGCTTCTGTACTGCAAATATAAAAAAAATTAACTCAAAACCAGTTGGGGATTAGGTTTTAAGGGTTTTTACCTGCGATAAAAAATTATCGAAATATTATTAATTAATTATTGAACAGCAGTTTTAACAACATTCTATCGTTTGCTGCGGAAATAAAAAAGCAGGAAGGTCAATCCTCTTATTTTTTCAACACTGGCAGCACAACATTGGAGGCATGTTGTGCATCATGATAAATCCGAATGTTTGACTTTACCAGATCTTTTGGCCCGCATGTATAAGGATTAACAAACTGCTGCGGGTTACGGTCGGCTAACGGGTACCATGTGCTCTGTACCTGGATCATAATGCGATGTCCCTTTTTAAAAGTGTGCGCAACATCCGGCAATTCAAATTTTACCTCAGTAACCTGGTCCGGAACAAAAGCTTCGGGCGCTGAAAAGCTGTTGCGGTACCTGCCGCGCATGATTTCTCCGCGCACCAGCATTTCATACCCGCCCATCGGGTAAGAAATATTTTCTGATTCCGGGTATTTAAAATCACCGGGAAAAACATCTACCAGCTTTACAACAAAATCAGCATCCGTTGTTGAAATGCTGACAAATAAATTTGCAGTAACCGGACCGGTTACCGTCACATCTTCTTTCAGGATTTCTGATATATAAGTCAATACATCCGGTCTGCGTGAAGCAAACCGCTGGTCATCGGTCATGTACTCACGCGTACGTTTGAAATGTACGTCTTCCGCATAAGGAACGGGTTTCATCGGGTCGCTTGTATAGGCATCAAAATTTTCTTTTGCGGTTGATTTTTTACGGGTAAGATTCCCTTTTTCAAAAAGGTAAAAATTTGTCACGGTAGTTGCCGGGGGCCATGCCAAAAACTGGTTCCATTTGTTTTCTCCTGTAATAAAAACATTCGCGGGCGCCACTTGCTCAACACTCCCCTGCCCTTTCAGGTAATACTCAAAAAAAGGCAGTTCAAAATTTTTCCAGTAATATTCAGATGTTCTCGATTGTTCCGGATCATCGCCTGCAAAAGAAATATTGCCGAGATGCGTCCCTTTTGACCGCGCCCATCCCCCGTGAAACCAGGGACCTTCAATAATCCTGCAGGCTGTTTTAGGCGATTGCTTTTTGATCGCTTTGTATAAGTTCCAGGCACCATAGCAATCTTCTGCATCAAACAATCCCCCGGTGATTAATATGGCCGGTTTTATATCAGTGCATGATCTTCGCACATCACGCGCCTTCCACCAATTGTCATAATCAGGATGCGCTGCAACATCATTCCAGAATTTTATTGTGTCTCTGAAATACCTGTTTTTGATTTGTGCAAAGGTTCCGTTTTGCAGAAAATAATTGTAATTGTCATTGCTTGTAATTTCGGGAAGATGCGCCCAGTCTTTTACAGGCTGCGGGCGCGGTATTCCGAATTCGCGATAAAAACCAAAAGCATCCATGATGAAACAAACACCGTTATGATGAAAATCATCTCCCATAAACCAATCCGTAACAGGCGCCTGCGGGCTGACCGCTTTTAATGCAGGATGATTGCTAAGCGCTGCCATCGTTGCATAAAAACCGGGATAAGAAATTCCATATACACCCACCTTGCCGTTGTTATTGGGGATATTTTTTACCAGCCATTCAATAGCGTCATAAGCATCTGTTGCTTCATTCACTTCATTCCTGTCATTTTTTTCATTGACTATCGGGCGTATATCTTCAAACGTTCCTTCGCTCATAAATCTTCCGCGCACATCCTGCATCACAAGGATATATCCGCGATACATATAAGCGCTGTCGCCCCTTGTCCAATACCTTTCAGCGAATTTATTTTCTCCGTAAGGCGCGCATGAATAAGGTGTCCGCATCATCAGGATGGGGTGTGTAACTGAAGTGTCATTCGGCAAATAAACGGCAGTGAAAAGCTTAGCACTATCACGCATGGGAATTTGCTTTTCAATTTTTGTGTAATGGGTAACGATCCATGCGGAGTCGCGGTTGATTGTTTGTGAAAAGCTGAACAAGGGAAACAGAAAAAGAAGGAGAAATATTATTTTTTTCATAAATATAAATTTTAGTCCGGCAAAGTAAAGATATTGTTGAATAATTCAGGAAAATTATTTTTCAAATGCCTGCGCTCACCCCTGATCCGCCTAAGGCGGAGGACAACCGCATAAAAACATTCATTCCAGATAGTTCTGCAGGAACGACCGTATGGTAAAAATCCTTCACTGTTTTCGATAGCTCCGCAGGAGCGGCCGTTTGGCACCTCTCCATCGGGATGTAAGGTTGTGTGAAAGGATGAGAAGAAGGCTTAGCTTAAAAAAATCACGGAACAATAAAATGGTACCCTTTTCCTTTCAGGGTAACAATTTCAATTCCTTTTTCGGGAGAAAAATAATCACGCAGTTTGCGAATGTAAACATCCAATGTGCGCGAGTTAAAAAAAGAATCGTCTCCCCAGACGGCCAATAATAAATTTTTCCTGTCAATGGTTTGATTCCTGTGTGAAGCAAGCATATTCAGCACCTGCGATTCGCGGTTGGAAAGCTTTATCACATTGCCTGAAAAATGCAATTCATACTTACCCGGATAGAAACAAAATTTTCCTAATTGAATTTTTTCCTGTTGTGAATTTGCAGAATTGTTTTTCTGATTTAATAATTGCAACTGGTTATTGATGCGGGCAATTAGTTCTTCAATGCTGAAAGGTTTTTTAATATAATCCGTACCACCGGATTCAAAACCTTTGATAAGGTCTTCGGTTTGTGATTTAGCAGTGAGAAAAATGACAGGCAGGCGCGGGTATATATTCCTGATATTTTTTCCAAGAGTAAAACCATCTATATTCGGCAGCATTACATCCAGCACGCAAACGTCAGGCGTAAATGATTTAAATGATTGCAGGACTTTTGCCCCGTCACTGACCAGCAGCACTTCAAAACCGCGATGCTCCAGTGTTTCCTTTACTATCTTTCCAAGAAAAGGCTCGTCTTCGATGTAGAGTATTTTTTGCTTCATGCCTGTGCTTTCGGAAATGTGAGTGTAAACGTGCACCCTCTTTCGGCATTATTTTTAACTGCAACATCTCCGTTATGATGTTTCATTACAAGTGTGGCATAGCTCAATCCAAGTCCGTATCCTTTCACATTATGCTTATTACCTGTTGGGACGCGAAAAAATTTATCAAACACTTTGTCAATATACTCTCCCGGAATTCCGGGACCATTATCACTTATTGAAAGAAGAATATTTTTATTTGTTTGGGAAAAACCAATAGTTATTTCCGGTTTTTCAGTTGCATATTTCAGGCTGTTATCAACCAGGTTTATTAATACTCCCTGCACATGCAGCTTATCAATGTTTGTATAAAATTCATTTGCTTCTTTTTCAAATTTTACACTTGCATTCAAACCGGCAAAACGCATTTGCATGGATTGCAGCACTTCTTCAACAAGCTGAACAAGATTAATTTTTTCAGGTTGAAAAAGTTGTTTGCCTTCTTCTGCCATAGAAGTGTTAAGCACTTTATTAATGAGTAAGTCAAGACGCTCCATTTCAAGAGACGCCATGTTCAGATAGTCTTCGACTTTACCGGGTTCATCTTTTAAATCGGGATGCTGCAATGCTTCGATGGCTATTTTCACTGTAGTAACCGGGGTTTTCAATTCATGCGAAATGTTGCTGATAAAATCATTTTTCAGCGTATTCAGCCGCAGCTGGTTTTTCAAATTGCGGTACGAAAGCAAAAACGCCCCGCCCGTCAGCAGCAGCAGCACCAGCCCGAAAAACACCTGCGGAGTTATTTTTTTCCACAGGTACAGGTTGTAATGGCTGACCTCCGCCCCGTAAGCCGTTGGAAAAAAATTGCTTTCAAAATACATCACCGATGAATGCTCTTTGAGCGAATCACCTTGCGCGCTCACCCATGCAACCGGGAACCGCAAACCGCTCCTCGCAAGGTTATCCGACAAAATCTTCTTCAGCATCACCGTATCCGTATTATAATAAAACGTTTCCTCCGACCGCATCCTCATAGTCGTGTCCGTGGTCACCTCCTTTATAAAAAGCTTCACACCGTGCAGCAATGCCTCGTGTGCCGAATCCCGCTCATGGCGCATCGTAATCATCTTGTTAAAAGAGCCGCCCGATTTATCAACCAGTATGATCGAATCATGTTCTCTCACCGGTTTCAGTTCCTTCCGCAATTTATGTCCGGGAGTAATCTCGCCCGAAACCGAATCATTGATTTCCAGCCTCACCTTAAAACCTTTTTTATCCTTCAGCAGCGGGTCAATCACATTGGCAAGCAGCATCGAATCCATCACCTGCTGTTTCGCTTCCCTCACCTGCGCTGTAAGCTCATTTCTGAGCCTGCCCTTTTCCTCCCCGTACTGCCCTGCAATCCACCACACCACAAAACCTGTAAGCAGCGCCTCGCTCATCACCATCAGCGCCCCTGTCCACAGTATGTTCCTCTTTTTTTCCATTCCGTAATCCCCGCAAAATTACACGCCATTCGCCAGTTCCCCGCAAGCAATTAACCTTAATTAACTTTAATTATGGTTTTATTAACGTGAAAATAATTTTTAAAAAGATTTTTTGGAGACCACCGGCAGGAATGCTAATTACCTGCGTGCCCGCTGTCCGCTGCAACTCCGCGCTTACACTCATGCAGCCTTTGGCGGGGTTTCCGCTACCATCGGGTATGGTTTGGTAGGGCAGCGCTTCGCATCAACAGTTAAAGGCTTTTATTTCAAAAAGAAAAATTACTTTCGCTTAAATGAAACAATCGCATCCACAGAAAGGAGACTCGGTTAAAACAAAAATCTATAATAAATGTCAGAACATCACGATCAAGTACGACAGATAATAAAAAAGAACCTTGAAACAAAAAATCCATATTTGGAATTAGGCAACTGTTACATAAATGATTTGAATGATTTTCCAGAACTTTTTGAATGTACTCACCTTGAAACACTCATTTTAAGTAATGAATGGCGGAATTTTGAAAGAGGAGGTATGAATTATAGTAAAAATCAAGGGTATTTTAATAATATTAGTTTTATACCACATCAAATTACGAACTTAATTAACCTCTCCACTCTTATTATAGCAGGAGATATGTCAAGTGAAGTTGGAATTGAATGGAAAATAAAAGATATAGATTTTGTATCTGAACTTCAAAAATTAACAACTTTAGACGCTTCTTATAATGAAATTTCTACTGTCCGATTTTCCGAAGTAAATAAGAATTTAAAATTTTTGGCATTAAGAGCTAATCCTATTTCCGTAATTAATTCTTTAGAAAATCTTAAAGCATTAGAATGTTTAATTCTAGAATCAAACCCCATTTCCAATACTGATTTTTTAGAAAAGCTCGTGAATCTTAGATTTTTAACTTTAAGCTCTATTCCTATTTCAAATTACAATATATTACAAAAACTAAACCACCTCAAGGAATTAACCTTAACCTATAATGAAATTTCTGATATACAGTTTCTAAGCGAAATTAAAGGGTTGCAATACTTGGATCTAGGAATAAATAAAATTTCTGACATAAGTACTTTGGAGAGCTTACCTGGATTGGAGTTCTTAAGACTATATAGCAATAATATTTCAGACGTTAGTCATTTAAATAAACTTGACAAATTAAAATTATTAGATGTTGCCGCAAATCCAATTGACAGTCTAAGATTTCCTTATAAGCTTTCTAATTTGCAAACTCTTAATGTTAGTTTTTGTAAAATTTCTAATATTTCTTTTTTAGAAAAGCTTTCAGAGTTACAAACTTTAAATTTAAGCAATAATAAAATTTCAGATATTAAATACTTAAAGGCGCTTAATAAGTTAAAAACTTTATTCCTGAGTGACAATCAAATTTCAGATATCAGATATTTTGAGAATCTCATGGGATTAGAGCATTTATCGCTTACGTCCAATCAAATAACGGATTTGAGTCATTTGAAAAATAATATTAATTTGACACGATTGGATTTACACAGCAATCAAATTACTGCTATCGAACCTTTAGAAAATCTAATAGAGTTGCAGGAACTATATTTAGCCTACAATCAAATTACAAATATTAAACCTTTGGAAAGGTTGAAAAAATTAAAATACATAGATATTAGTGAAAATCAAATCACCGATATTAGTATGTTGGGAGCCCTACCGGAATTAAGGTATTTACGAATTCGGAACAATTTAGTAAGAGAAATTCCACAATCAATTTTCATGTTGAATATTGAATTCGAGGGAGACGATCTTTTCAATAATCCTATAATATCACCGCCTCTAGAAGTTATTTATGAAGGTCGTCAAAGAGTTTTGGAATATTTTAAGCAGATTGAAAAGGAAGGTGGGAGTAAAAATATTTATGAAGCAAAGTTAACATTAGTGGGAGAAGGAGGAGCTGGTAAAACATCCCTTCAGCTACGTTTGTTAAATCCTTCAGCTGAATTACCAAGAGCAGAAACAAGAACGCGCGGAGTAGAAATTACTGATTGGAATATTTCAGCATCAACAGATAGAAAAGAGATTATTCATATATGGGATTTTGGCGGACAAGATATGTATTTTCCTGTGCACCGTTTTTTTCTTACTGAGAATAGTGTATATGTACTCATGGCTAGCAGCCGTAATAGAGCTCATAATTTTGAATATTGGATCCCAAGCATTTATCAATTTGGGGGAGATAGCCCTATTCTTATTGCACAGACGAAGCATGAAGGACATCATGAACCCTGGCTCTCTAGTTTAAAGCCTTTTTTTGAAAAGGCAGAATTTAAAATTGACCGGACTCCCAAAGATAATTATTATAAATTGAATTTATTTAATAACTTGAATGAGGGATTGGAAGAAATCAAGTCCTCAATTATAAATCAAGTGAGAGGATTACCTCGATTCGGTAGACCTGTTCCACCCTCATTTATAAAACTTCGCAATGTGCTCTTAAAAGAAATGAATACATCTCCTTGTATGACATTTGAACAGTATTCTAAATTTTGTGGTCAGGTTGATAGTGAGTTCAATAATGAAGGAATTTTAAATTTATTCTCAAGTACGATGTATGAGATCGGTGCTTTGCTATGGTATGGAAGAAATCCTGAATTAAAGAATTGGGTCATTTTAAAACCAGAATGGCTTATGAAAGCTGTTTATGCATTAATTGATGATCAGCAAATTGAAAAGCAAAATGGAAATATTTATCAGGCTGATTTTGAAAGATTATGGAGTGATCCTGCTTATAAACATCATCATCACGTCTTAAAAAAAATGCTTGAGGAATTTAAAATAGCGTTTCCTAAAAAACATATTAAGCATGGCTATTTATTACCGGCACGACAGCTAACGGTTCCATCTAAAGGGAAGTGGGTTTTGTCGAATCAACTTCTTCGGCTTTGGATCAAATTTAATTTTATGCCAAAGGGAATCGTAAATCAAATCAGTGCTGATTTAAGTAGACTAGTTAATGATGATACTGATGCTTGGAATAGTGGTGTCATACTTACAGATACTCTACATAACAGTGAATGTCTTGTAATTGAGGAAATTTTTGAAAAACGGATAAGTGTTATGGCACGAGGTCCCGAAGCTCGTTCTCTGAATATTCTTGTTTTACAATCATTGCAAAATATAATTGAAGACTATAGAGGAGTAGAACTTGATTTGGAAGTTCCCTGCAGATGTATAAAGTGTTCCGAAAATGAAAAACCATATACAATATATAAATATAC
>DATEMK010000235.1:0-10065 GCA_035275625.1 Bacteroidia bacterium | reverse complement strand
AGTCAGCTTTGCTTTAATTCCCAGCGCGCCTTTAATTGTTTGCGGATCGCTGAAACTTATTAAACCTGTTTCGGGTAAAGGATTCACCGAAATAATAACGGCTCCGTTTTCTTTTGCTTTTTGCAAAGCGGTTAACATGCGCGGATGATTAGTGCCGGGATTTTGCCCGAGAATAATAATCACTTCTGTCTTATAGAAATCTTCCAGCTTCACTGATCCTTTTCCGATTCCGAGCGATTCGCTCAATGCCACTCCGCTCGATTCATGACACATATTGGAACAGTCAGGCAAATTATTCGTGCCGAATTCGCGGACAAACAATTGATATAAAAATGCTGCTTCATTGCTTGTCCTTCCTGAAGTATAAAACAAAGCCTCATCGGGTGATGCAAGATCATTTAATGCTGCTGCAATTTTTTTAAATGCATTTTCCCAGCTGATTTCCCGGTAGTGTGAAGCGCCTTTCGGCAAATGCATGGGCTGTGCCACCCGTCCCTTCTTACCGATTTCATAATCATTCAGCTTCGCTAAATCGTGTACAGAATTTTCAGCAAAAAATTCCGGTGTGAGTTTTTTTGTTGTGGCTTCCTCAGCAATTGCTTTTGCGCCATTCTCACAATATTCTCCAAGAGAAGAACGCTCTTCATCAGGATCGGGCCATGCACAGCTCGGGCAATCATAACCGTCCTTCTGGTTTAATGCAGATAATGCTTTTAATCCTCTTCCGATTCCGGCTTCACCGAAAACATGTTTTGCGCTGCTCATAACGGCAGGCATACCCGCGGCAACAGTTTTAGGATCAGCGAGGCGAAGCCCGATAAAACTCACCGGATTTTCCGCGTTGGGTTTTTCCTCTTTTTTTTCTTCGCTCATTGATGTTTATCCGCTAAAGGGTTCTCACAATATTTTTTATTTCCTGTTATATTTGACTCCAGGTTCTGCAGCAGAAGCAATTGACGGACTAACAGAATTTTTATTCTGTTTTATTTTTTTACCAAGCTTGTATAAAACTTCCGGGTCGAAATCAGCTTTATTATCCCATTCAACAGTATCAAAGCTTACATGAGCTGTGCGAAACAAAGAAAGACTTAGCAACTCGAGGAAAACTCCTTTGCCAAGATATGGCTTCATATCAAAGAGTCTTGTTTCACCATTTGAAAAGGTAAGAATTAGTTTATAATCATCGGTAGGTTTTACTTTTTTTACTGCAGGGTATGTCTTTGGCATCTTGCTTTATTTTAAAGGATTAATTTTAAATGGTTTTTCTCCGTTTTGGCATAACTTCCAATTGGCAATTAATTCATCTTTATGAATTTCGATCCATGCATTCACCAGTCTTAACTGCTTTGCCGGTAAACTTCCTTTCATGAGTTCACAAGAGGAGATTTTAACTACCGCATTCGAATTCTGATAATAAACATGTAATGGGGGAGGATTATGTTCTTTCGGAGCGTAATACATTCTGATAATGATCCCGAAAAACATCGAAATAGTCGGCATGTCAATGCATTGCAATTAATACAAAGTTACAATCATTTTATCAAGTTCTAAATAAACGATGTGTAATTTTCAATTGCCGGAATTTCCGGATAATTTAATAATCCATCATTTTATTTTTACCTGCAACGGATTCTCAAAATTATCCGATTGGTCTTCGGTGGTATTATCCAAACATTTAAAATCTTTTTCCAGCAGCAGGAATAATTTTTTACCATCACCGATCTCCATTTCATTTTCATAGCCCACTTTTTCTGTTGTTGTCCATTGTTTTGCCAAATGTTCGGGAATAAACATGGTTATTTTATTATCAGTAAAATCCGCTGAAAGCTCAACAATGCCTGTTTTACTTTTCAGTGCGTAGGTGAGCGTTGTTTTACCGAAATTTGTTTTCTCTTCCAGGTAACCTTCTGCTCCGAAAAAATCAATCTCCGGGCGTGTCAGCCGGATGCGTAATGAATTTCCTTTGATTCTTATTTTCATATTTTATACACCGATTAATCTTTCCCGCAGATAACGCAGATTTTGCAGATATTTTCTGTTCGCATGATATAGAAAATCATTCTTAATGAAATTTCATTTTCTGTCATAATTTTTTCTGTGAACATCTGCGACATCTGCGGGAAATTTTTAAATAATAATCCTGTGTTCTCCTGAATAAATATTAAACCGTTCATTGCGCAAAAAACCAATGAGCGTTATATTAAATTCCTTTGCCAGTTTAACTGCAAGACTCGAAGGCGCTCCCACAGCAGCTACGATATTTATTCCACTCATGACAGCTTTTTGAATCAATTCAAAACTTGCCCTTCCGCTCAAAAGTAAAATATGATGGGAGAGCGGGATCATTCCCGATGCAAGTGCAGCGCCAATTAATTTGTCAAGTGCATTGTGACGTCCTATATCTTCCCTGATGAATAACAATTTTCCATCCGCATCAAACAATGCAGAGGCATGAAGCCCCCCGGTATGTTCAAAAATATTCTGCTGCTTTCGTAACTCTTCAGGAAGCCGGCAAAGAATTTCTGAACTTAAAACTAAAGTATCTTCTGAAATTAGTTTTTCACAAACCGTTTTAATGGAATCAATAGATGCTTTTCCGCACACCCCGCAACTTGAAGTGGTATAAAAATTCCGTTCTAATTTTTTCAGATCAGGAAAGATATTTTCATTGAGTTCTGCCCTGACAATGTTTTCAGCCTCACCCCGACCCTCTCCGGGAGAGAGGGAACGATTTCCATCTGTGCAATACCTGATATGTTTCACATCCTGGTAAGTATTGATGATCCCTTCCGTAAATAAAAAACCCAATGCCAGCTCAAAATCGTTTCCGGGAGTGCGCATGGTAACAGAAATATTTTTTTGTTCCCGCTCACTTGCCGGACCAAAACCTAAACGGATCTCCAGCGGCTCTTCGGCAGCAAGTAAATCATCTGCATAAAGGATGTTTGAATCATTTATTTTTTTAATGCGGACCGGAGAAACAGATGGAGTAAGCATAATCCAAAGTTATAAATTGTTTTTATTGCTGCATTGCTAAATTGTTAAATTGTTGAATTCATATCTCAAAAATAAATTGTCTTCCCTGACAATTCAGCAATTTAACAATTTAACAATTTCACTGATTGCGAGTACGAATCTTATGAAGTACATCCTGGTATTGTTCAGGAGTATCAATACTCATAATTGATTCGGGATTTGACGGGATAATTTTTAATGCACCTGTTTCTTTTAGAAAATATCTTAAAGAGTATTTTTTATTTTCAAAATTTCGTTTCATCAATGGATAAGAAGCGCTTTCATAGAGTGCCAGCAAAGGCTCTTCAACAGATGATTCCTTATTGAAATAAGAAACAGCCAATGCATTTTCATTTCTTGCTTCGGCCAGTTTTTTCAAATCTTCTTTTTTGATAAACGGATAATCACAGCCAATAGCTAAAAATGAAACATCGTTGTATTTTTCAAAAGCGCTTAGCAAAGCTGCCATGGGTCCGATGTTTTCATACTTATCCGAATCTGTGATCACATTATAATTTTCAGGAATAGTATATGTCTGATTACGATTAGAGGAAAGAAAAACTTTTTCGCAAACGGATTGCAGCATTTCATAAAGATAATATCGCTGAGGAATCCCGTGATAATTAAGAAGACTTTTGTCTTCTTCCATCCTGCTGCTTTTTCCTCCGATCACTGCAAGCCCAAAAAGTTTTGTCAAAACAATTAATAGTTTAGTGCCGAAGGCAAAATCATTTCAGCTGAAAAGAAATTACCGGCAGCTTCTGCTCTGCTTTACTACTATCTGTATAAACAGCATTTTTTAAAATTACGGTATCGCCCGCTTTTGCTTTTTTAATTGCATTCTGTGCAAGAATCGGGATGCCTCCCTCCTCCCCTGTTCCGTATTCTATTGTTTGCAATGGCTTTTTGGTAAAAATACTGATATTGAAACGATGAAGTATGTAAACTTTTCCATCATCACAACCAACCTTTAATGGTTTAGACTCCGACCATTTAATTGCTTCTTCCATGGTGGTTTCCTGCACCATTGCCGTATCAAGCTGCGGCTTGCACAGCCCCGGAATTTTCACTTCCTGTGCAAAACCATGAAGGGAAAAAATAACTAATAAAAATTCCATTAATAGTATTGTTCTCATAATTTCAATTAAACAGATTCGTAAATTCATATATATTCGCCTGCCTGCCGGTAGGCAGGTATTCGCTGATGCTTTTCAGTTCATCGTCATTTTTTTCGGAAACTTGCTCAGCAAATCTTTTACTGCATCTTTATTCACGGTGAATGTCATCATTTTTAATTTCACAAAATCTTCGTGATAAAAATAATAACCGGGCGCGTTTTTATTATTGTGCCCGCCACTCCCTGAATCTTTGATAAGGAACCAGGTGCCATTTGATTTTTGTGTGTACCCGATTAAGTGCAATGCATGATCGTCCGTTGTCGTGCCGTTGCTGAAACGGAATTGCCGGGCGTTTTCATCAATGTTAGCAGAGGGAATATCATAAGACGGAACCATTGCCACTCCCAGTTCAGAATTGATTCCGCTTTCAGAAACATCACCGCCAATGGACATGGTATACCCGTTTTTAATAGCAGACTTTATTGCCGTCATATAATCTTCAAGCGGTGCATTGTAATAATCAGCATTATGCCACCAGTTATCATCCGCTTTATATTCTGCCTGTGTCCAATACGGTTTTTCAATCAATGACATGAAGTCAACATAAGAATCAGGATTCAGTTTGGTCACATTTTTAAGAAATTCAGACGGTGTCATTTTTTTGTCCTGGTAGATGATGGATGAAGGAGGCTCACCGATGTAATGATTCATGATTGATTTAATGGTGGCAATCACTTCATTTTCATTCCATGCATTTTGATTTTTTACGGATAAAAGATAATTGCGCATTTCTTCAAACATTTTTGAATGATCATGGAACTTTTGCCCGGTTCTCATCCCATTGTATGCTTCCCACGGAACAATGCCGTATTTTTTCATCATCAATTGAACGGCATTTGTTTCAGAACCTTCACCGAAAAAAGATTTTCCCCTTGTGCGGACAAATTCTTTTGCTTTCTCTGTATATTGCCAGTAAACAGTAAATAATTCGGAAAGACGAATGTTTTGTTTTGTCAAACGGTAAATTTCCGATTCATAAAATGATGTCGTTGAAAAACACCAGCACGTTCCTGTTTCTCCCTGCGAAACAGGCTCGCATGCATATACCCTGGTAAACTCATCCAATGATTTGGGAATATCCACTCCGTCATAATTCATTCTGAATGACAGTTTGGGATCTTCGGGCGCTTTATTAAAAAGCTCATTGGTTTTCTGAATTTCTTCGTAAAAAGAATTTTTTACATTTTTGAATTCTCCTTTATCTTTATGATTTTGGGCAAAGAGTTGTGAACACGCAATTAAAAAAATTACTCCTGGTGAGACAATGATTTTATTTTTCATGATGCTGGTTTATTTGGAAACAAATGTAGAAAATCGGTGACGATATTGAAATGTTTTAAACAAAATTGTTATATTGTTAAATTGCTGAATTGTTTTATTTCCGCCTCCGGAAGCTTCAGCATTTTACCTATGATACCTTAAATGAAAAAACCTGCTTGCCGTTGCAAGCAGGTTTTTCAAAAATGAAAATTTTCTTTTAATTTTTAGGATCAGGATTGATCACATTGTTGCCATCATGTTTTCCTGAATAAATATGAATCTTAGTTGTTGATTCAGATTTTACCGGGGCGCTTGTTGATTCCGTTGTGGTGGTTGAAGCCGGTGCAGCTGTGCTGTCAATGGTAACATTCTGCGGGTCGGAACTGACATTCGGATCAGTTGCCGGTTGTGTTGTGCCGGAATTATCCGGTGCCACCGCATTCGGGTCAGTTGTGGTTTGCTGAGTGTTTTGATCTGTTTGTGCCAATGATTTTTCGCAGGCAATTGCCATTAATCCAAACAGAATCAGAGAAGCTAATTTGATTTTTTTCATTTTCGTTTTTCCGGTTTTAGTGGTTGTTAATTAAAATCAGTTTATTTTACGACTGTAAAAATAGTAATATTTAATTTACGTTAAACATTCTATCTGCTTTTTTATAAACTTAAAATCACATGAAAATGTTGCCCTCGTCACAATAAACATAGTTAGATTTGTAAACATAGCATGATCAAATTAAAAAACATAAATAAAACCTATTCAATAGGACAAAACAAGCTGCATGTGCTGAAGGGAATTGACCTGCGCATTAAACAGGGCGAACTTGTTTCTATCATGGGAGCTTCGGGTTCAGGCAAATCAACTTTGCTCAACATTATCGGAATTCTCGATAACTACGATACCGGTGAATATATTTTAAGCGAAAAGCTTATTAAGAATATGAGTGAAACCAAAGCAGCGTATTACCGCAACCAGTACATTGGTTTTGTATTTCAGTCTTTCAACCTGATTAATTTTAAGAATGCAGTTGAAAATGTTGCACTTCCACTCTATTATCAGAAAGTAAGCCGCAAGAAAAGGAATAAGATTGCAATGGAATATCTCGAAAAAGTCGGGTTAACAGAATGGGCAGAGCATACTCCAAACGAATTATCCGGAGGCCAAAAACAAAGAATTGCTATTGCAAGAGCATTAATTGCCAAACCAAAAATAATTCTTGCGGATGAGCCAACGGGAGCGCTCGATTCACAAACATCGTTTGAAGTGATGGAATTATTAAAAGAAGTAAATCGTTCAGGAATTACGGTGATCATTGTAACACATGAAAATGATATTTCTGCGATGACAGACAGAATAATAAGATTGAAAGATGGAGTTATCGTTAATGAGAATTGACCAGGATTTACAATTTGGAATGTACAATGTACAATTTGGAATTTATTGTTAAAGTATAACTTTTAACAGCTAAAAATATTCTCTTTGGATAAAATTGAATTGCAAAACAGAACGTTTAAATTTTCTGTCCGCATTTATAAAATGGTTGAAAAGTTTCCAAAGTCATTTGGTGCTGATATGGTGGCGCGCCAAATTTTGAGATCATCTTCCTCTGTTGCTGCTAATTACAGGGCTGCCTGCAGAGCAAAATCGGATGCCGATTTTATAAATAAATTAAAAACTGTCGAAGAAGAAGCAGATGAAACTTTATTTTGGTTAGAATTTATCCAGGAAGCAGGAATCATTATTAGAAATTTATTGGTCAATGTAATCAAAGAATCAAAAGAGCTTGTTGCAATTTTTACCGCTTCCGTGAAAACATCAAAATTTAAAATTAAAAAATAGTACCTCAAAATTGTACATTGTACATTCCAAATTGTACATTTAAAAAATATGTTTGATATAGATAAATGGCAGGAAATATTCGGCACGATTCGGAAGAACCGGCTGAGAACTTTTTTAACTGCATTCAGTGTGGCATGGGGTATTTTCATGCTTATTATATTATTGGGATCGGGAAAGGGATTGCAAAACGGGGTTCAACAGGAATTTAAAGGTGATGCTCTAAACTCTATCTGGATTGGCGGAGGACAAACCAGTGAGCCGCATAACGGATTGAAGGCGGGCAGAGACATTATTCTCACCATGGATGATTTCAAAGAGATAAAAGCCATGCCCGGCATTGAATGGTTGAGCTCACGGTTCAGCCGGAGAGGAAGAGGAAGCGAGGATTTGATATATAAAAAAGAACGTGGTTCATTCGGAATTATATCCTGCCTGCCCGATGAACAGTTTCTTGAGAATATTACTATCCGTGAAGGGAGGTTTATCAACCAGATAGATGTGGATGAATACAGGAAAGTATGTGCAATAAGCACGAACGTTAAAAATGCCCTGTTTAAAGATGAAGATCCCATTGGAAAATTTCTGAATGCCGGGGGAATTCCTTACAAAGTAGTCGGATTGTTTACGGATGAAGCAGAAAGGGACATGAACCGGATTTATATTCCTCTCTCCACTGCCCAGCGCGCTTACAATAATGCGAACAAAACAAATGTGATCTGGCTGGTGCCGCGGGATAAATCGTTACAATCCTCTAACAGGATGTTAGCGGAAATAAAAGCCATGCTTGCTCTTCGTCATAATTTCAATGTGAATGATGAAAAAGCATTGGATGCATTTAATAATACGTTAGAGTTTAAGCGTTTTATGGATGTGATGGATGGCATCCGCATGTTTGTATGGATTATTGGTGTATTCACAATTATTGCCGGTATTGTAGGCGTTAGTAATATTATGATGATTGTGGTAAAAGAACGTACAAAAGAAATCGGGATCAGGAAAGCGCTGGGTGCAACACCCTGGTCAGTTGTCAGCATGGTTTTACTTGAATCTGTTTATGTAACAGCTATTGCAGGATACACCGGGCTGGTGCTTGGAGTAGGTTTACTTGAAATCGCACCAAATTTTATTCCTGAATCTCCTTTCTTCCTGGATCCCGAAGTAGATTTCAAGACGGCCATTTATGCAACTCTCGTGTTAATTCTTGCAGGAAGCCTGGCAGGATTCTTCCCTTCATTAAATGCTTCGCGAATAAAACCGATAATTGCGTTAAGAGACGAATAGCAGCAGCAGTAGCAGTGGCAGTAGCAGTTATAGTGAAGGAGAATATAGAATAAATGAAATTAAATATTAAATCATAAGTCAACTTAAATAAAACTTAAATACTACTCACTATGTTCGACTTAGATAAATGGCAGGAAATAATGTCAACATTGAAAAAAAATCCGTTAAGAACTTTTCTTACCGCATTCGGAGTATTCTGGGGAATTCTGATGCTGGTGATTATGCTGGGATCAGGCAAAGGGTTACAAAATGGGGCAATGATGGATTTTGAAGGCACAGCCACAAATAGTTTTTTTGTCTGGGCCCAACGGACCTCTAAACCGTATATGGGTATGCAGCCCGGAAGATCGTTTAATTATGACAATGATGATGCAATTGCTTTGAACGGCATTCCCGAGCTTGCAGTCGTTTCTCCGCGCAACCAACTTGGCGGCCACGAAACAGTAAATAATGTTGTACGGGGTGTAAAGACGGGAGCGTTTGATATTATGGGAGATTATCCCCAATATAGCCGTATTGAACCCAGGAAAATTGTGAACGGGCGGTTCATCAACGAAGTTGATATTAAAGACAAAAGAAAAGTAGTTGTTATAGGAACAAAGGTAAGAGATGTGCTTTTTGAAAAAGGAGAAGATCCTATTTCAAAATATGTTTCCATTAATGGTGTTTATTTTAAGGTCATTGGCGTTTTTGCCCCCAACGGTTCGGGTGAACGCAGTGATGAGGAATCAAAAATTGTGCACATACCGTTTACTACTTTTCAACATGTTTTTAACTACGGCAATGTTGTTGGTTTTTTTGCGATTACATCAAGGAATGATGTTCCTGCTTCTAAAGCAGAAGAGAAAGTGATTGCGCTTCTCAAGTCAAGACATAAAATTGCTCCCGGGGATCAACTTGCCATAGGACATTGGAACGTAGAAAAGCAATTCATTAAAATGCAGGGATTATTCACCGGCATTAATGTGCTTGTGTGGATTGTGGGGATAGGAACGCTGCTTGCCGGAGTTATAGGTGTAAGCAATATCATGCTGATTGTGGTAAAAGAGCGGACCCGCGAAATAGGTGTTCGCAGGGCGTTAGGCGCCCCCCCGGCTGCTATAATGAGCCAGATCGTTCTTGAGTCTGTGTTTCTCACATCTTTTGCCGGTTACTTCGGGTTAGTTGCCGGGGTCGGATTGCTTGAATTGGTTTCAGGGGCAGTTGGCGATTCGGGAGGCATGTTCCGTTACCCTGAAGTGGATTTTAATGTTGCCATGAAATCATTATTAATCCTGGTCATTGCCGGAGCATTAGCCGGATTAATTCCTGCACGCAGAGCAATCAGTGTAAGCACCGTGGACGCATTGAGAAGTGAGTGACCAGCGGCAGTGGAAGTAAACAGTAAACAATTTAACAATTTAACAATTTAGCAATTTAAACTCTAAGCTTTCAATATGAAATTAAAATCTATCTTAAGAATTTTTTTTGGGCTCGTTATCCTCGTAATTTTCA
>DATEMK010000234.1:0-34789 GCA_035275625.1 Bacteroidia bacterium | reverse complement strand
CGAATGCTTTTGAGCGGATTTCAAATGCTGAAAAAAAAGAATGGCTGCCCATTTACTACAACGCTTTTGCGAATCTTATGATTGGAATGAAACAAACGGAGAATATCAAAAAGGATGAATACTTTGATAAAGCAGAAGCGCTGATTAATAAAGCAGATGAATTATCAAAAGACAATTCAGAGATTTATGCCATGCATGCCTGGATTGTTTCCATGAAAATTTCTGTTGACCCGATGAATCGCGGAATGCAACTGGGAATGCAATCCGGCATGTTAACTGACACAGCAATGAAACTTGATCCGGAAAATCCCCGTCCGTATTTATTAAAAGGATTGGGGGCAATGTACACACCGGAACAATATGGCGGAGGGAAAGATAAAGCGCTTCCGATACTTGAACAGGCAGTTGAAAAATTTTCAAAGTTCAAGCCATCAGGCAGCATCATGCCGCGCTGGGGGGAAGAAAAAGCTAAATCAGCTTTGGAAGAATGTAAGAATTAAAATCATTAATCAGTGAATCTGTGGCATTTTGATTTCGCATGTTCACACAATCATTAAAAAATGGAAAACGAAAAACAATTGACCGAAATTGAAAGCATTGAAGTCATCCAAAGGATGATCACTACTGTTAAAAATGAACTTGAAGACAGCAGCTTTTATTTTTTGTTGTGGGGCTGGCTGGTATTTACAGCAAGTCTTGGTCATTATATTTTATGGGGATTGGAATATTCTAATCCCCAGGTTGTATGGCTCCTGATGCCTGCGGGTGCAATCATTACCGTTATTTACGGGAGAAATCAGGGTAAAAAACAGAAAGTAAAATCATATATCGAAGATATTATGAAATATGTTTTGATCGCATTTCTCATTTCGCTCACCATAGTGTTATTCATGCAGTGGAAATTAGAATTAAGCACCTATCCGATGGTGATGATGATCTACGCAATGTGGTTATTCATTTCCGGGGGTGCAATTAAATTTAAGCCATTAATTTTTGGCGGTATTGTCAACTGGATACTTGGAATAATTTCATTCTTCGTTACGTTTAAAGTTCAATTGCTGCTTCTTGCGCTTGCTGTGCTGCTTGGTTATATTATTCCCGGCCACATGCTGAAATCTAAATTTCAAAAATTAAAAGCTGCATAATTATTTATGGTGCATTGAATGAAAAAAGATTTTAAAGATTTAGATCCGTTGCTTCATTCGCAATTGCGATTGTCTATTATTTCTATTTTGATCGGGGTGAAAGAGGCGGAATTTACTTTCATCAGGGAAACAACAGGCGCTACTTCCGGAAATGTGAGCGTGCAGGTTTCAAAGCTTGAAGAAGCCGGTTATGTCACTGTAAAGAAAGAATTTAAAAATAATTATCCCTGCACCACGCTTTCGATTACAGAAAAAGGAATTAAAGCTTTTGAAGATTATGTAAATAATTTGAAATCGTATATTAACATTAAAAAATAATCAACATAGAAATAATCGCCACAGATTCACTAATGCTTTTCGTTGTAAAATTTAATCTGTGAATCTGTGGCGATTAATAGTTTGTTTGCACTCTAAGTAAATTATGTTTTGATAAAAAGGCGATCTTCGCAGTAGAAAAAAATATTCATCATTACAATATGCAAGCCATTAAATTTTTATTGATTTTATTTTTAACCTCAGTAAGCATTGCTTTTTCGCAGGATATGAAATATGCCCATGAAGTGATTGACACACTTACTTCTCCTTTTATGCACGGCAGAGGCTATGTAAACAAAGGCGACAAAATTGCTGCGGGTTACATTGAAAATGAATTTAAGAAAATGAATCTGCAGCCTGTTGATGAAAATTATTTTCAAAAATTTAGTTTCCCGGTCAATACGTTTCCAAAAAAGATGGAAGTATCAATGGATGGTATTCAATTAAAGCCTGGCGCTGATTTTATTGTGGATGCAAATTCATCGAAAGGGAAAGGAACGTATGAATTACACTGGCTCGTTTCTGCCAATTTTCGCGGATCGCTCGATAAAATAAAAAATAAATTTATTGTGATTGACAAATCAAATGTCAGCAACAAGGATGAACAAAAAGCGATGGATCTGTGGATAAATGATCCGCATGGAGCAAAAGGAGTTATTGTTGTGGAAGAAAAAAAACTTACCTGGACTGTTGCAAGAAAAAAATATAAATATCCTGTCATTCACATTTTGAAAAGCGCAATTAAGCCCGATGCAAAAAGTATAACTTTAAGGATTGATGAAAAATTTCGCAAAAAACATAAAACACAAAATGTGATTGCAATGATAAAAGGAACATCGGTCCCCGATTCATTTATTGTTTTCAGCGCACACTACGATCATCTCGGTCAAATGGGAAAGGATACTTATTTTCCCGGCGCAAACGACAATGCAAGCGGCACTTCGATGATGTTAAATCTTGCAAAGCATTATTCACAAAATCGTCCAAATTATTCAATGCTGTTTATTGCTTTTGCAGGAGAGGAAGCCGGACTGATGGGTTCAGAATATTATGTAAAAAATCCTCTTGTTCCGCTTTCAAAAATAAAATTTCTCCTCAACATGGATTTGCTCGGAACAGGTGATGACGGCTTGATGGTGGTGAATGGTGATGTGTATAAAGAACAGTACACTTTAATGGATACGATAAATAATCAAAAGCAATATGTAAAAAGTTTGCAGAAACGGGGCAAAGCACGCAACAGCGACCATTATTGGTTCAGCGAAAATAATGTTCCGTGTTTTTTTATTTACACATTGGGCGGCATTGCCGCATATCACGACATTTATGATAAAGCAGAAACGCTTCCTTTGACAGATTACGAAGATGTTTTTAAACTAATTACTGATTTTGTCAGTGAATTAAAATAAGCGATTACTGTATTATAACGTTCAGTAATTCGTAAATTCGTCCGCCTTAGGCGGATTCGTTGATGAATGAATTTTCTTGCTCACCTCTATCTCTCCGGCAATGATGAAAACATTATGATCGGAAATTTCATTGCTGATCATGTGAAAGGAAATCATTTTTCTAATTACAACGAAGGAATAATAAAAGGAATAAAGCTCCACCGATTGATTGATGCGTTTACAGATTCAAATCTTATTGTTGAAAAAAGTAAAAAGAGATTGAGGCCCTATTTTCACAAATATTCTCCTGTGATAATGGATGTTTTTTATGATCATTTTCTTGCAAAAAATTGGAATGAATATCATTCTGACTCTCTCGAAAAATATGTGGACAATGTTTATTCATTGCTGAAAAGAAACGAAAGCATTCTTCCTGAAAAAACTAAAATCATGATTACTTACATGATTCAATACAATTGGTTGAAAGGATATGCAACACTGGAAGGAATCAACCGTGCGTTGACAGGAATGTCACGCAGAGCAAAATTTGAATCTAAGATGAATGAAGCGACAGTTTTTCTTGAAAAAGATTATGGGCTGTATGAAAAGGAATTTGAAGAATTCTTTCCGCAATTAAAAAAATATTCTGCGATTCAACTGACAGCCTTGAGCGATTGAGTTCCTCTCCGCCTCAGGCGGAAGGTTAGGCGGGGCTTTAGAAAAATTTCGCTGCAAGAAGCTCCCTGTTCATCCTTGCAATATTTTCTACGGAAATTAATTTTGGACACTCTGCTTCACAGGCATAAGTATTTGTACAATTTCCAAAACCTTCTTCATCCATTTGAGCAACCATTTTTTGTACACGGTCCTTCGCTTCCACTTTTCCCTGCGGCAATAATGCAAGCTGGGAAACTTTTGCAGAAACAAATAACATGGCTGAAGAATTTTTACAGGCAGCAACACAGGCACCGCAGCCAATGCAAGCCGCAGCAGTAAATGCATCATCAGCATCATTCTTAGGAACAGGAATGTTGTTTGCATCCTGCGCATTGCCTGTATTAACAGAAATAAATCCGCCTGCGGCAATGATCCTGTCAAAAGCAGTTCGGTCAACTACTAAATCTTTTATCACTGGAAAAGAAGCGGCACGCCAGGGTTCAACCACAATTGTATCACCATCATTAAAAGAACGCATATGTAACTGGCAGGTTGTAACACCTCGCAATGGACCATGAGGACGACCGTTAATGTACATGCTGCACATCCCGCAAATTCCCTCGCGGCAATCATGATCGAAAGCAATAGGTTCTTCGCCTTTTGAAATTAATTCTTCATTCAGCACGTCAAACATTTCGAGAAAAGACATGTCAGGTGAAATATTTTTTGCCTGGTAAAATTTGAATTCGCCTTTGGAATCTTTGCTTTTCTGTCTCCACACTTTAAGTGTGAGGTTCATGTTTCCTGACATAGATTTTATTATTTGTACGAACGTTGCGCAATTTTTATATTCTCGAATTTCAATTCTTCTTTATGTAATTCCCAATTATTATTTCCTTTATTTTCCCAAGCTGCTACGTAAGCGAAATTTTCATCATCACGCATTGCTTCTCCTTCTTCGGTCTGGTATTCTTCACGGAAGTGCCCTCCGCAACTTTCATTTCTGTTCAATGCATCCAGGCACATTAATTCTCCAAGCTCAAGAAAATCTGCAACACGACCTGCTTTTTCCAGTTCAGGATTAAATTCATTTCCAGTTCCGGGAATGCGGACATTTTTCCAAAAATCTTCACGTAAAGTTTTTATTTCTTCAATCGCTTCCTTCAATCCTTTTTCATTACGAGCCATTCCGCATTTGTCCCACATTATTTTTCCAAGGCGTTTGTGAAAATGATCAACTGACTTTGTTCCTTTCACATTCATCATTTTATCAATCGTATCCTGAACATTTTTTTCTGCTGCCGCAAATGCTTCATGATCGGTAGGAATTTCTTTTGTGCGGATTTCATTGGAGAGATATGCACCTATCGTATATGGAATCACAAAATATCCATCTGCCAATCCCTGCATTAACGCAGATGCACCAAGACGGTTCGCTCCGTGATCAGAAAAATTAGCTTCGCCCAGGGAGTAAAGTCCCGGTACGTTAGTCATCAAATTATAATCCACCCACAAACCTCCCATCGTATAATGCACAGCAGGATAAATCCGCATGGGGATTTCATAAGGATCTTCCCCTGTGATTTGCTTGTACATATCAAACAGGTTTCCGTATTTTTCTTTTACTACTTCTTTTCCGAGAGAAATTATTTCCGCTTCTGAAGGGTTGTGAATATTTTTTTTATTTGCTTCAACTGTACCATAACGTTTCATGCTGAAAGTGAAATCCAAATAGACTGCCATTTTACTTTTACCAACACCATAACCAGCATCACACCTTTCCTTTGCAGCACGCGAAGCCACATCACGCGGAACTAAATTTCCGAAAGCCGGATAACGCCTTTCAAGATAATAATCTCTTTCTTCTTCCGGAATTTCGATAGCTCTCCGGGTATCATCTTTTTTCTTTGGCACCCAAATTCTTCCGTCATTCCGCAGGGACTCACTCATCAAAGTAAGTTTTGACTGATGATCACCGCTAACGGGTATGCAGGTAGGATGAATTTGTGTGTAACACGGATTTCCAAAATAGGCTCCTTTCTTATGTGCCTTCCACGCAGCGGTTACATTACAACCCATGGCATTTGTAGAAAGATAAAATACATTTCCATAACCGCCCGTGCACAACAAAACAGCATGGCCAAAATGACGTTCTAATTTTCCGGAGATGAGATCACGCGCAATAATTCCCCTGCACTTTCCATCAATATTCACAACATCCAGCATTTCATGACGTGCATACATTTTTACTGAACCCATTCCGATTTGTCTTTCCAAAGAACTGTATGCTCCAAGCAAAAGTTGCTGACCGGTTTGTCCGGCTGCATAAAAAGTTCTTTGTACCTGTGTCCCGCCAAATGAACGGTTGCTTAACAAGCCACCATACTCACGGGCAAAAGGAACCCCTTGAGCCACACACTGATCAATAATATTTGCACTTACTTCAGCAAGGCGATATACATTTCCTTCACGTGCGCGGTAATCACCCCCTTTAATTGTATCGTAAAATAAACGGTAAGTTGAGTCGCCATCATTCTGATAATTTTTTGCTGCATTGATTCCGCCCTGCGCGGCAATTGAATGCGCGCGTCTTGGCGAATCCTGGAAACAAAAACATTTTACTTTATAACCAAGTTCAGCAAGTGAAGCTGCAGCAGAAGCTCCTGCCAATCCTGAACCTACAACAATTATTTCAATGCTTCTTTTATTTGCAGGGTTTACAAGTGGAACCGTGGATTTATATTTTACCCATTTCTGTTCTATTGTTCCTTCGGGAATTTTTGAATCAAGAGCTGACATATAAAGAAACTATTTTTTCGTTAAGCAAAATTTATTTTATCCAATTCAAATAAATAGAAACCGGCATCATGATAAATATAAATGGAATTATTATCGAGAACAGGAGTCCTGCCGTTTTTATTACGGGTGTATATGTTTTATGATTTAATCCCAGCGACTGGAATGCAGATTGAAATCCGTGCATCAGGTGATAAGCGAGAGAAATATTTCCGAGTACATAAATAAGAACTACCATTGGATTTTGAAATACTGCAAACATTTCTGCATAAAGATTTTCATATTCTTTTCCATCAATGAGCATGGGTTGCTGGCTTACTTCTGTAAACCGCGTCTTTATCCAGAAATCCTTAAGATGAATGACCAGGAAAATTAAAATCAAAGTGCCGAGCAAACCCATCCAGCGCGAATACCATTTGCTGTTTGCTTTTCCATTGAACTGATCATATTTAACCGGGCGTGCTTTATTATTCTGAATAGTAAGAATAAGTGATTGAACAATGTGCCAGATGATTCCAACGAACAGTACAATTTCCACTGTACGGATAATAATATTTGTCCCCATAAAGTGAGAAGCAAGATTAAAAATTTCACCCCCGTCATTATAAAAAATCAATGCATTGATGCCGCAATGTACCACGAGAAAAGAAATAAGAAACAAGCCGGTGATGCCCATCACATACTTTTTTCCGAGCGAGGAATTGAGAATTTTAGCTGCTGTGCTTTCCATTTTAAAATGAATAAAAATTTCCGGTGCAAATTTACATGTTAATGTGTTATTCACAGACTAATTATAGAACTTTCGGAAGAGTTTATTAACTTTGAACATTGAACTTTCCCGATCCCGATAGCTATCGGGACGGCATAAACCTTTTAACAAAATATGAAATACGAATCAATTGACAAACAGCTCTTCGTTGAAAACCGCCAGCGTTATGCTGCTAAGCTGAAACCAAAATCCATAGCCTTTTTCAATGCTAATGATGAAATGCCGCGCAATGGTGACGGCACCTTTAAGTTCCGCCAGAATTCTGATTTGTTCTGGCTCACAGGGATTGACCAGGAGCAAACGATCCTGGTTTTATTTCCTGATTCACCGCTTCCGCAATACAAAGAAATTTTATTTCTGCGTGCAACGAATGAAAAGATTGCGGTTTGGGAAGGGCATAAATACACCATCGAGGAAGCGCGCACGCAAACAGGTATCAAAATGATCTTGTGGCTGGATGAATTCAATATGGTTATTCCGATGCTGATGAATCATGCACAAAATGTTTATTTCAATATTAACGAAAACGACCGGTACTCCAACCCGGTTCCGTACCGTGATTTACGTTTTGCCAATGACTGGAAACAAAAATATCCATCGCACACATTTGAAAGAAGCGGTCCGCTGATGGCGCAATTGCGTGCAATTAAATCAGACCTGGAAATAAAGCTTTTGCAGACCGCTTGTAACATCACTGAAAAAGCTTTCCGCAGAGTAATGAATTTTGTAAAACCGGGTGTGATGGAATATGAAATTGAAGCGGAAATAATCCATGAGTTTATCCGCAGCCGCGCCACCGACCATGCTTATTATCCTATCATTGCTTCGGGTTATAGCGCCTGCGTTTTGCATTACAATGATAATAATAAGGAGTGCAAAGACGGGGATGTGATTCTGCTGGACTTTGGCGCTGAATATGCAAACTATGCAGCTGATCTCACTCGCAGCATCCCGGTTAACGGAAAATTTACTCCGCGCCAGCGTGATGTCTATAATGCAGTATTACGTGTGATGCGCGCTGCTGCAAAAATGCTCGTTCCCGGAAACACCATTGAAAAATATCATGCTGAAGTCGGGAAAATTATGGAAGCAGAATTAATTGGTTTGGGATTGATCACAAAAGAGGATATTAAAAAACAAAACCCTGATTTACCTGCGTATAAAAAATATTTTATGCACGGCACTTCGCATTTTCTTGGTTTGGATGTTCATGACATCGGCAACAAATACGAACCGATGAAAGCCGGAATGGTTTTCACCTGCGAACCCGGCATTTATATCCCTGAAGAAAATCTTGGAATACGAATCGAAAACGACATTCTCATTACCGATAAAGGACAAGTGGATCTGATGGCTTCTATTCCGGTTGAAGCGGATGAGATTGAAGAGCTGATGATGAGCAGCAAGGAACTTGTTTGAAGTTATTCCTGGTGCGGAATTTCACGACTTAAATTTAATTAAACACCATCTTCTCCACTTTCCTCGTCTCGTCTGCCATAATGCAAACAAAATAAATTCCTCTTGAAAAACCGCTTACATCAATTTTAGTTTCGAATTTCGAATTTTGAATTTCGAATTCAGTTTGATAAACTTTCTTACCCTGAATATTTGTTATTGTAAGCTCAACTTTCTTATTTGCCCCCAACTCCGAACTAATTACTATGAACTCACTTGCAGGGTTCGGATAAATTTTGAATCCGCTTAAGGCGGAAACATTGCCCTGCTCAGTACCCAGCGCTGCGCTTAAATCAATCTTATACATTCCTCTCCCGTAAGTTGCGGCAAGCAAAGTATGCGTAGGATTGTGTAAAGCAAGATCAGTGCAGATTAACGTGGGCATACCGGTGCCCAGAAGATTCCAGCTTGCTCCCATATCTCTTGTAAAATAAACACCCGCATCATTAGCAAGATATAAAAGCGAATCTGCTGCAGGGTCAGCAATAATATCACTGCAGGGAACATCAGGAAGGTTTCCTGAAATGTCATTCCATGTTGTTCCGTTATTTGTCGTCATATAAACATGCGCCATATTATCATGGTAACGATAACCGGAGAGTGTTACAAAGGCACGGCTTGTAATGAAAGGATCACATGTAACACGTGTAATCCATCTTACGGGTAACGTACCCGTTACATTTGTCCAGGTGCCTCCTCCGTTTAATGAATTCCATACTTTACCATCATCCGTTCCGGCATAAATTATATCACTGTTCAAAGGTGAAACATCAATGGAAGTAATGGTTCCGAATAACAGGCTTCCTGTAGGATCAATTATAGTAAGATCAGGACTGATGGAAAACCAGTTATCTCCCCTGTCATCTGTTCTGAAAACCTGCTGGTAGCCGGTATAAAGCGTTTGCGGATTCTGCGGATCAAACACAATCGGGCAATTCCAGTTTCCTGATCCGAAAAGTCCGTTCATAATAGGGTCAAAATTAAATCCGCCATCATCAGAGCGAAACATGTTTCCATATTGATATTCTCCATACCAATAGGTGTTATCGGTCGGGTCAATCAGTGCATAAAACCCGTCACCACCGATTATATTTTCCCAATCAAAAAATGATCCTGTAAAGGTGCGTACAATGTTATTATCCTGTGTGCCGCCTAAAAGAACATCCGGGTTGGAATTATCCATTCCGCAGGTATAAAATTGTGTGATTGGCAAATCCTCATGATGTATCCAGTTGTCCCCGCCATCGGTAGATATGTGCAAACCGCCATCGTTGCCATTCATCACAAAATCGTGATCCAAAGGATGTACAGCAATTTCATGCTGATCTACGTGTGCAAATTCAAATGTGGGTCCCCAGCTGTTTCCACCGTTAGTTGTTTTGTACATATCAAACCCGATCACATAAACAATGTCAGCATCAGTCGGATCCACTTTAATTCTGCCGTACCAGTATCCCTGGGTTGCCATGGCATTATTATTAGTAAGATAAGAATCATTGGTCTGTGTCCAGGTATCTCCATTATTTGTTGATTTGAATAAACCACCGAATGCATACGTATCATCAATATACATGGCGTAAACTGTGGAGGGATCAGAGGCGCAAAGATCAACCCCAATCCTGCTGTAAAGTCCTCCGACAGCAGGAAGCCCGTTAGTTAGCTGGCTCCATGTTATTCCACCATCAGTTGATCGCCATACACCGCTTGATTCTCCGTAATATCTTTTGTCGTTTGGCCTGCGGGTGCGTTCCCATGTAGTTGCAAAAACATAATTCGGGTTCACCGGATTGATCACCACATCTGCGCATCCTGTAGAGTCATTCAGAAATAAAACTTTTGTCCATGAAGTTCCGCCATCTGCCGAGCGGTACAAACCTCTGTCCGGAGTGTTTCCATACATGTCACCCATTGTTGCAGCAAATACAATATCAGCATTGGTGGGATGGACCGCCATTCTTCCGGTCATTCGTGTTAACTGTAAACCGACATTAGTCCATGTAAGTCCGGCATCAGTTGATTTATAAACACCGTTTGCATCATAAGTAAGAGAGCCGCTGCCCCCGTTTGCTTCACCTGTTCCGACATAAATAATATTTGTATTGGAATGGGCAATTGCAATGTCACCGATGGACAGCGAAGTCTCATTATCAAAAACAGGAAACCATGTTGTTCCCTGGTCAGTAGTTTTAAAAACTCCGCCCGATGCTGCGCCCAGGTAGGCTACATTCATGTTGGCAGGGTCCATTTCAATATCCACTATTCTTCCGCCTATATTGTTAGGCCCGGCATATTGCCATGCTGCGGTTGAAGTTGTACGCATCAGGGCAAGCTCGTTTTTAGCTGATCGCGCTGCGGTTTGATGTGCTGCGTAATCTATTTTATTATAGGGATAAGACCGCTGTGCATAAAAATAATCGAAGCCGGCTTCTTCTTTGGCTTCATTTTCTGAATTTTCTTTTTTAATATTTTTTGAAGCAATAAAAATAACGCAGGTAGCAGCAATCGCTGCGCTTATTATAAATACTTTGTTCATTTTTTGTTTTTTTGAGAGCACGAAGCTAAGAAAAATCCGCGATTCAGTGAATCACTGGAGGCTTTAAACAACAATAATTTTCAACAAACGGCTCTTGATTGATTTTTTTGCCGGGCAGTTTACCAGGCAATAAAAAGACAAATTTTGCATTTAGTAATTACTTCAATTCCCAAACGCACTTGCAGGAAATCAGTTCTCAAAGGTCCCCGCTCAAAACAGCAAAGAAATTCTTTCTTTATTTTTTAATCGCTTTTGCCGGAATCATAATTCTTGCTGCGGTGTTTTCGCTTTTATACAGCAAGGAAATAAAACAATACGTAATTAACAGCATCAGCAAAAATCTTGATACGGAAATAAAAGTCGGTGCAGTTGACTTTTCAATATTCAGTAAATTCCCTTATGCTTCGGTTGATTTCAAGGATGTGATGGCAAAAGAGCCGGAACGTCTTCATACAAATGATACCTTGCTGGAAGCAAAAGAATTTTCACTGCTCTTTAATATCATGGATCTCATCAGCAAAAAATATAATTTGAAGAAAATAATTTTAAAAGACGCTTCACTTCATCTGAAAATAAATAAGGATGGAGAAAACAATTATGAAGTCTGGAAAAAAGATTCAGCGTCTTCCGCTGACAGCGATTTCAAAATGGAATTGGAGAAATTAGAAATGAAAAACGTGCATGTGAATTATAAAAGTATAAAAGCGGAACAGGATTATGCTTTTCAAATCCAAGACGGAATTCTTTCAGGAAATTTTTCTTCGGATAAATATACTGTCAGGATTAAAGCAAATATGATGGTTGAAAAATTGGTTTCAGAAAAAGTGAATTGGGTGAAACAAAAAGTAACAGGCATTGACCTGGCTTTGGCTGTTGATAGTAAAAAACACTTGTACACCATTGAAAATTCTGATATAAACATTGCCGGGCTTAACCTGGTTGTGAGCGGAACTATTCATTCTCCCGAAGGATATGCTGAATATGATCTTGCAACCTATGCAAAAAAGGCAGACCTGAAATCATTATTATCCGTGATACCATATCAATATGCCAAAGAACTCGATGGATATTCTTTTAAAGGAAACGTTTATTTTAAATCGTCCATTAAAGGCCGGTCGGATAAAAAGCAAAAGCCGGTTTTCATTATTGATTTCGGAACGGAGAACTCTGCTATTGCCCCGAAAAATTCAGAATTCGAAATGAAAGAAATAAAGCTCAAAGGACATTACACCAGCCGGAAAACCGAAAAGAATCCGGTGAGCTATCTGCACCTTGAAAATATACAATCGGTTTTGCAGGGACAAAAGATCATGGGAAATTTTGAAATCTCAAATTTTAAAGACCCGGTTTTGCATATTGAAGCCGATGCTTCGGCTGATCTTTCTGCACTCAGTAAATTTATAAGACCTGACACTTTGGAAAAAATCAGCGGGGGTCTTGTCTTAAAAAATGTTGTCTTCCGGGGAAAAGTAAATGATATTTCAAGTTATATCTCTTCGGGAAATATAAATCTTGCCGATGTCAGCTTTAAATTGAAACAAAAGCCGGTTGTGTTTAATAACGTGCAGGGTGATCTTGTTTTTAATAAAAATAATCTTAAAGTAAATGCTTTGAGCGGCAATACTCCTTTGAGTGATTTTTCTTTCACCGGAAACCTGGATAATTTTTTCGGATATTTTTTTGCCAAAAATCAAAAGCTCAATATTGATGCAGCGCTTCAATGTGAAAAACTGGATTTGAATGAAATCATGGAAAAAGATGCATCCTCCTCGCTGAATGATACGGTTTATAAAATCACCTTTGCCGATGATCTTGCGTTCACTATTCGTGTAAACGTAAACCAAATTCATTTCAATAAATTTCATGCAGCCGGTCTCCGGGGGACCATTCAGCTGCAAAACAGTGAACTTGCAACGCATGCCTTGCAATTCAATTCCATGGATGGCAGCATTTATTTGCAGGGTTCCATAAGAGAAATCAATGGTGACAGTCTGGTGATTCAATATGATGCTTCCATAAAAAAACTTGACATCACACAATTATTTTTCCAGATGGGAAATTTCGGGCAGAATACGATTACGGATAAAAATCTGAAAGGAAGTGTAACTGCCGATGTGCAATTTCTCTCTAAGTGGAGCAATACATTAAACTGCAATCTCGATAAAGTAAATGCAACCGCAAATCTTACCATAGAAAATGGCCAGCTGGTAAATTTTGCTCCCATGCGTGCCCTTTCAAAATATGTAAAAGGAGCGGACCTCAACGATGTAAAATTTTCCACCCTGAAAAACACGGTTGAAATTAAAAACCGCAAAGTAATGATCCCTTCAATGGAAATTAATTCCACCGCCCTCAATATAGTTGCCAGCGGAACGCATGGTTTTGACAACATGATTGATTACCATTTGCAGTTGCTGTTATCCCAATTGCTTGGTAAAAAAGTTAAAAGCATGAATACCGAATTCGGAACCATTGAAGACGATAATCTCGGTAAAACAAAATTATTTGTCTCCATGAAAGGTCCTGCCAATAATCCTAAGTTTTCTTATGACTCAAAAGGAATGCAGGAAAAAATCATGGTGAATATTGCCAAAGAAAAACAAAACCTGAAAGAAATTTTGAAAAAAGAATTCAGTAAAAACAAAGAAGATCAGCCCGTAAAAAAAGACAGCCCAAAAAAACAGGAAGAACTGCAGATTGAAACCGATGATGAAAAATAAAAAAGCCTCCCGGTTTCCTGGGAAGCCCTTAACTATTTCACTTTTTTCTAACTTCTAAGCCAACACCCAACTTTAAACTTTAAACTTTAAACTTTCAACTTTAAGCTTTAAACCTTAAACCTTAGACCTTAAACTTTAAACCTTAAACCCCCTCCCCCCAATCCCCATGTAAAAAATTTGTTATAACTTGCGCCAGTTTTTAAAACATATTCTGCCTGGAATAAAATTCTACCCAATTTATTTTTAAGATTTTCAATGTAATGGCTGTCCTGGTGCTTACCAGGATCGGTCAATTTAACTAAAGGGGATAACAGTGAATATCTATACACGCAAACAACGCTGGAAAATGTTTCTGCTTGCGGCAGCCATGCTCATCGGTGTTTGTTCGCTTTGGTACACCAACATTCTTGTTAACAAGCTGGCCGGGCAGGAAAAAATCAAAGTAGAGCTTTGGGCAAAGGCAACCCGTCATCTTTCGGATATTTCTGTAAATGCCGGTGACCAGACTTTTGCCCTCGATGTAGTACAAAGCAATACAACCATTCCCGTCATCCTGGCTGATAATAAAAATAACATTATAGCCATGATTAATCTTGATACCCTCAATAAAAACAACAGTGGTATGGCTTATCTTAAAGAGCAGATACAAATTATGAAGGATCAGAATGATCCCATTGAAGTAAAGATTGATAAAGACAACACCAATTATATTTATTACAAAGATTCCGTAATTCTTCAGCAGCTGCATTACTACCCGTATTTTCAGTTGGGAGTGATTTCGCTTTTTCTTTTAGTGTCCTATCTTGCCTTCAGCTCATCGCGCAAAGCCGAGCAAAACCAGGTGTGGGTCGGTATGGCTAAGGAAACCGCTCACCAGCTCGGCACACCGCTTTCTTCCCTGGTTGCCTGGGTGGAATACCTGAAATTGCAAAATAAAAATGAGGAGCACCTGGTTGAAATTCAAAAAGACATCAACCGCCTGCAAACCATTACAGAACGGTTTTCCAAAATCGGTTCAGCGCCTACGCTTAAAAAAGAAAATATGGCTGAAGTGGTTAACAATTCCATTCAGTATATTAAATCGCGTGTATCCTCCAAAGTTGACTTTTCCCTCACCAGCATTCCCAATCATTCACACATTATTTATGTTCCCATCAATGTCCCGTTATTTGAATGGGTGCTCGAAAATATTTTCAAAAACGCTGTAGATGCCATTGAAGGCAATGGAAAAATTTCTGTTTTGATTACCGATCAGCAGCAATTTGTTTACCTCGATATTTGTGACTCAGGAAAAGGAATCCCGAAATCAAAATTCAAAACCGTTTTTAAACCCGGATATACCTCCAAAAACCGCGGATGGGGATTGGGCTTATCCCTGTCTAAAAGAATTATTGAAGAATATCACTCCGGGCAAATTTTTGTCAAAAGCTCAGAAATGCATAAGGGAACTGTTTTCAGGATCGTGCTGAACAAAGTTTAGATTCATCAACGAATTACGAATCTATACGAATCAACGAATAATAAACAAATATTTTTTTCATTCAGTGTGCTTCAATCAAACGCGGATTCGTAAATTCGTAAATATTCAAATTCGTTGATGGCTGGTATTTACATCCACATCCCTTTTTGCAAACAAGCATGCCACTACTGTGATTTTCACTTTTCGACTTTATTGAAAAATAAAAATGATTTTTTAAATGCATTGCTGAAAGAAATAGAACTGCAAAAAGATTATTTTTCATCAAAACTTTCGAACAAGCGTTTGCCAACTGGCAACTGGCAACTGCCGACTGACAACTGTCAACTGGCAACTGTCAACTCGGTTTACTTCGGTGGCGGAACTCCCTCTCTCCTTTCAGAAACCGAAATCAATAGTATCTTCGATCAGCTTTCAAAATATTTTAATATTGCTAACGATGCTGAAATTACTTTTGAAGCCAATCCGGATGATCTCACCACAGCTTATTTGAAATCATTGCGAAACACGCCTGTCAACCGTTTGAGCATTGGCATCCAGTCCTTTTCAGATGATGATCTGCGCTTTATGAACCGCGTGCATAATTCAAAGGCGGCAAAGGCTTGTGTTGAGTTTGCCTTACAATACGGTTTTGAAAATCTTTCGGTTGATCTCATTTATGGTACGCCAACAATGAGCAATGAAACATGGGTGAATAATCTTCAAACCGTTTTTGCATTTCCTGTGAATCATCTTTCGTGCTATTCATTAACAATTGAACCCCGCACTGCACTGGCTAAAATGATTAAACAGGGAAAAGCGCCCGGAGTAAACGATCAGAAAGCTGTTGAACAATTTGAACTCCTTATGAAATTAAGCGCTGAAAACGGTTTTGAGCAATATGAAATTTCTAACTTTTGCAGGAAAGAAAAATATGCCCTTCACAACAGCAGCTATTGGAAGCAGGAGCACTATCTTGGACTGGGGCCTTCTGCTCATTCTTATAACGGAACATCAAGGCAATGGAACATGGCAAACAATTCCGGGTACATTAAATCTTTATTGAACAATGATCCGGATAATTATCGGGAGAATTTTGTCCCGGGGACTCCTGTCGGAGAAAAAGAAGAATTGACAACAGAACAAAAATATAATGAATATGTAATGACATCTCTTCGCACAAAATGGGGAACATCACTTCAAAAAATAAATGATACCTTCGGTGTTAAATTTGGAAGCCATCTGGTAAAGCAGATAAAAAAATTTGATAACAAAGACTTTCTGCTTGAAAAAGAAAATATTTTTTATCTCACCGGCAAAGGAAAATTGTTTGCAGATAAAATTGCTTCAGAATTGTTTATCTCGAAATAACAAAAATTAAAAATACATAATTCCTGTGTTCGTATATTCGTATTTTTATTCGCCTGCCTGCCGGTAGGCACGTAATTCGTTGAAATTATTTTAACTATGCGCGCCCGTATTCATTACCACGACAAAAATTATGAAATTGACCTGAACCATCCGATTGACATTTCAATCCCGTTACGTGCCGGAATAGAAAATGTGAATGCCTGGTATGCTGAACCTGTGCGGATAGAGCCTGTTCGCAATGGCGATTGGATTGGAGAAGTAAGCCAGGGCGGGCCGGTTAATTTCAGAAATATTTTTTTTAACCCGCACGGAAATGGCACACACACCGAATGTGTGGGACACATCACAAAAGAATTTATTTCGCTCAATCAATGTTTGAAAAAATTTTTCTTTGGCGCAAAGCTGGTCAGCATTCAGCCAGAGCAAAAAGAAAACGGAGACTTAGTGATAACAAAAAAACAGCTTATATTGGAAGTCCATAGCGTTTTTGCCAATGCGCTGGTGATAAGGACCCTGCCTAACGATCCTTCAAAACTAAACAGGCAATATTCCCATACCAACCCGGCCTATCTTGATCATGAAGCTGCAGAATGGATGAGAGGCATTGGCATAAAACACTTGCTGATTGATCTTCCCTCTGTGGATCGCGAAGAGGATGGCGGAAAACTTCTGGCGCATCACGCCTTCTGGAATCATCCTGCCGCCACGCGGTTTGATTGCACCATCACGGAAATGATTTATGTGCCCGATGAAATTCCTGACGGAGATTATATTCTGAATATCCAGGTGGCCTCTTTTGAAAATGATGCAAGCCCGAGCAAGCCGGTGTTATTTAAAATTTGTTGACAAAAGTTTTTCAGCTTTAATTAAGTCAGGTGATGTTTTCATTTAAATTTTCAATTAAAATACTTCTTCACTTCTTTGCCATCCAATTTTCCTGTTTAAATGTTTTTGGTGCCGGTGATTCATTATTTTTTAAAGAATTAAAAAGTTTTTTCTTTATGGAAACCGGAACTAACCTGGACACGAATCTTTATACTGCCTGGAAGGAAAATGATGAACCCTACTTTTTATTATATATTTCACAAACTGATACAATTAAAACTCCCGGTTGGATGAAACAGCAGTATCCGTTTTTTAATTGCTCTTCTGAAAACGAAGCACGGCAAAAGGAAACAATGTATCCCGGATATCATACTTTTATTTATAAATCCTATGCAACTTCCAGTTGTGAAATGAATAAAAGATTAATCAGCTACCGGAAAGAATCGCAATGCTTCATTGCCTTCCATGAACTTATGCATAATTACATAAGCCGGCAAAATTTAAATATTCCTTATGAGTTCAATGAAGCCTTATGCGATATAATGGGTAATTATGGTGCATTGCAATTTTCGAAAAATACAAAGCTTATTGACAGGACAATTGCAGAAGATCAATTGAAAACAAATGAAAAAATTTATAAAATCATCAATTTGTTTATTGAAAAAATTAACAGCAAACCAAAGAAAACTTTAACTCTTCATGCAAGGTGTGAAAAGAGAATACAATCATTTTTAAAAAAGGGAGATACATTCCAAAAAGACAGGTTTGATTACAAGATAAATAATGCTTATTTATTAAAGAATAAATTTTACAGCCAAAATTATTTTTTGTTAAAAAAAGTATTTCAAAAACAAAAAACAACAGGAGAATTTATTGAATTGATAAAATATTTACCGGGCAATGTTGAGGATTGTACAAAATATCTTAGTAAATATTTATAAAAGCTTTTTTTGAACCCAAGACCCGGGGCCCGAAACTTTTCTTTTTCCTGATATTTGCATCATAAAATTAACTTCCTATGATGCGCAAATTATTAAACTACTTCCTGCAGGGGCTTCTCATAACGGTACCCATAGTTGTAACCTTTGTAGTCCTGTTTAAATCCATCATCTGGATTGACAGCCTGCTTCCCTTTCAAATTCCGGTAAAAATTCCCGGCTTTCCGGATATGGATGTGCCCGGTTTAGGAATACTGGCGCTGTTTTTCATCATCACCGTATTCGGGTATTTCGCTTCAACACTTGTAGCGAACCCTCTTTTCACCATCATGGAAAAGCTGCTGGGAAAAACCCCGCTGTTAAAAATAATTTATTCATCAGTCAAAGATCTGATCGAAGCGTTTGTAGGTGAAAAGAAAAGATTTACGCAACCGGTCCTGGTAACAATGACAAAAGAACCCGTCATCCAGCGCATTGGTTTTGTGACCGAAAATGACCTGACAAATCTTGGCATCCCGCTCGGAAAGCTCGCTGTCTATTTCCCGTTTTCGTACGGGTTTAACGGGCAGCTTTTTATTGTTCCGGCAGAAAATGTTACCCCCATTAATGCCTCCGGAACGGAGATGATGAAGTTTATTATTTCGGGAGGGGTAACAGACATTTAAATTTAACCTTAAATCTTGAATGGAGTACACAAACACGTAAACACATTAACACATAAATACTAATTTAGCCCGATAAATAAACATCCATGATGCCATTGACACAATCAGAGGAGGAAATAAATGATATTCCTGCTGATGCTGAAAAAACAAAACCAAACGAAATGAAATTCGCCACCAAAGCCATTCATGCAGGACAAGAGCCTGATCCGACAACGGGAGCCATCATGACACCCGTTTATTTTACATCCACTTACGTGCAGGAATCGCCCGGCAAGCATAAAGGATATGCGTACGCAAGAGGAAAAAATCCTACCCGAAGCGCACTTGAAAAATGCATTGCCGCACTTGAAAATGCAACCCACGGATTGTGTTTTTCAAGCGGCATGGGAGCTACTGATGCGATCATAAAACTCCTCCGTCCGGGCGATGAAGTGATTGCTCCGAATGACCTTTACGGGGGCACTTACCGCATGTTCACAAAAGTTTTCGCGCATTTCAATATTAAATTTCATTTTGTAAATATGTATGATGTCAGTAACATCAGGAATTTTATAAATGAAAATACAAAAATGCTTTGGGTGGAAACCCCCACCAACCCTATGATGCAGATCATAGATATAAAAGCGTGCGCTGGTATCGCAAAAGAGCATAAACTGATCCTTGCTGTTGACAATACGTTTGCATCGCCTTATTTGCAAAATCCCCTGGATCATGGCGCTGATATTGTGATGCACTCGGTTACAAAATATCTTGGCGGACATTCAGATGTGGTCATGGGTGTTACGTGTACTAACGATGATAAAATTCATGAACAGCTTGCTTTCATTCACAATTCGTGCGGAGCCACCCCGGGGCCCATGGACAGCTTTCTTGTTCTGAGAGGGATCAAAACATTGCACATACGCATGGAACGGCATTGCGCCAATGGAAAAGCGATTGCAAATTTCCTCAAGTCGCATCCCAAAATTGAAAAAGTATATTGGCCCGGTTTCCCGGATTCACCGAATCATGACATTGCAAAAAAGCAAATGAAAGATTTTGGCGGCATGATTTCATTTATCATCAAAGGCAATTCAATGGAAGATGCATTTAAAGCCGCATCAAGATGCAGGGTGTTTTCACTTGCCGAATCTTTGGGAGGAGTAGAATCCTTAATCGGTCATCCCGCATCCATGACTCATGCCTCCATCCCTAAAGCAGAACGCGAGAAATCAGGAGTTACCGATTCTCTTTTAAGGCTCAGTGTGGGAATTGAAGACATTGAGGATTTGATCGCGGATTTAAACCAGGCGCTTGAATGAATCATTTGTCATGTTTGAGTAAAATAATATCTTTAAAAAGCCTTGTGAAAAAATTCAATTAAAAGGGCTTTGACAAATCATCTTTTATGTTAACTTTGCTCCCCAATAAGAAAACTCTGTGCACCGTTTTATTTCCGCTCATTGAAAATTCTTCTTTTGATTCAATAAATCCGTAGAACAAATTAATCCCAATTTAAAATGAAAAAAATCTACTTATCATTATTATTTGCAGGACTTGTTGCATGTTTATTGCCATCCATTACCATTGCTCAGCAAAGCGATTGGTGTTCGACCGAAATCCTCTTCCAGGAAAAAGCAAAACAGGATCCTTCCCTGAAACTTGGCAGAGAGCTGCTGGATAAAGAAACGGAAATATATGTTGCGCAGCATCAAAATCAAAAATCAACAGGTGTTGTAAAAATTATTCCGGTTGTTTTTCATATCATACACGAAGGAGGGGTAGAAAACATTTCCAAAGCTCAAATTCTTGACCAGCTTGATTCCCTGAATAAAGATTTCAGACGGCAGAATGCTGATGCTGTAAACACACCTGCAGTTTTTCAGCCCTCTGCTGTTGATTGTGAAATAGAATTCAGGATGGCCCAGCTTGATCCAAACGGAAATTGCACGGATGGAATCACACGCCATTATTCTCACCTTACTAACAATGCACGTGATAATGTAAAAGTCCTGGGTTACTGGCCCAACAATAAATATTTGAATATCTGGGTAGTGGAAAGCATTGAAAACACAAGTGGTAATCCCGGAATTATAATTGGTTTCGCTCAATTCCCGGGATTTGGGAGTCCGTTAACCGATGGTGTAGTGCTCAAACATGACTGGGTTGGATGCATTGGTACAGCCGCTGGTAATAATGGCAATGGAAGAACAGCTACTCATGAAGTGGGACATTGGTTTAACTTACGTCATATCTGGGGCGATGCAACTTGCGGAAATGATCTTGTTGCTGACACCCCTGTTCAGAATGTAAATCAATCCACTTGCCCGAACTTCCCTAAAATAGATGCAGGATGCAACAACGCACCCAATGGCGCCATGTTTACAGATTATATGGACTATACCAATGGAAATTGCCAGAACATGTTTTCCTGGGGACAAAACCAGCGCATGCAGGCAGCGCTGATCTCAACGACCAGCGGAAGAAATAATTTATGGAGCGCCTCAAACCTTGCCGCAACAGGAACTGACGGAACACCTCCTGTACTATGTGCTCCTGTTGCTGATTTTGATTCAGAAGTCAAATTAATTTGTGTGGGTACCACATTGCTATTTAATGACGCATCAACAAATGGAGCCATTGTTACCTGGGACTGGCAATTCCCTGGTGGAAATCCTTCCAGCTCTTCTTCTCAAAATGTTTCTGTCCAGTATAATTTCCCCGGAACTTATGATGTGATCTTAACAGTGACAAATGCTGCAGGAACAAATACCAAAACCGCCACCGGTATGGTGGTAGTTAGTGCAGCCAATGGTGCAAATAATACGTATCCTTTCCAGGAAGGCTTTGAAACAATTGCAATTCCGGGCAATGATGACTGGTTTATTTTAAATGATTTAAATAACTCCTGGGAACAGTCGTCAGTAGCCGCTCATACAGGATTTAACAGTATGAGAATTTACAACTATACAGGGACCACTTCAACAAGCGGCAATGATGATTTAATCAGCACAAGTTTTGATTTAACAAATGTTTCCAATACCATGCTCACTTTCTGGAGAGCATTCGCATATCGTAATAGTTCTGCAAATGATGCGCTTAAGGTTTTTGCATCCTCCAATTGCGGTCAGCTTTGGACATTGCGTTACGCAAAACAAGGTATCGCATTAGGCACTGCCGGCCTGGTTGCATCTAATTTTGTCCCGTCAGCATCCCAGTGGGATATGGACACCGTCAATCTTGCCACAACATCAGTTTCAGGTAAGCCAAACGTCAGGTTCAAGTTTCAATACACCCAAGATTCCGGAAATAATATTTATATTGATGATCTTAATTTGAATGGCATAGTAGGGATAAATGAAACACTTTCTGAAAATGTGAAATTTGAAGTTTATCCGAATCCGGCTCATGCCAAAGCGAATGTTTCATTTATTTTATCGGCAAAAAATTATGTTGAATTAAAATTATATGATGTAACGGGCCGTGAGGTGAGAAACTTAAACGGGCAAAATCTGGATGCAGGGGAATATCAATTCGATGTTGACGGAAACGTTGATAATGGAATTTATTATGTCCGCCTTACCATAGGTAATAGTTCATCAGTTAAAAAATTAGTCTTGTATTAAAATAAAAATAAAAATAACCAATTAAAAATTTAATATGAAAAAAAACAACTTATTTTTTCCATTTGTATTCGTTTTCGTTTTCTTGATAAACATACATGAAAGTTTTTCCCAGGACGACAATCATAAATTCTGCGGAACAAATGAAATGTATGAGAAGGCTTTAAAAAAATATCCCGATTATGCAAAAAACCAGGCTCTTCTTGAACAGGAGACTGCGGAATATTCAAAACAAATGGCCCTGCAGGGCAATGAGAAAATCCAGGGGACAGTTTACATTATTCCTGTTGTATTTCATGTGCTGCATGAATGGGGTTCTGAAAATATCAGTGATGCCCAGATTATTGACCAGGTCAATATTTTTAACACAGATTTCCGCAAGCTCAATGCGGATACCAATTTAATTATTCCCTCTTTTACCGGGGTAGCCGCAGATTGCGAAATCGAATTCAGATTAGCACAACTGGATCCAAACGGTAATTGCACCAATGGAATTGACCGGATTGTCAGCTCCAAAACCAATGCAGCTGATGACGGATCAAAATTGAATAACTGGCCCCATCAAAAATATCTCAATATATGGACTGTGAGAACTATTGGCGCAGCAGGCGTTGCCGGGTACGCTTATTATCCCGGTGCGGCTAACGGAATTGATGGCATCGTCATCCTTTCTGACTATGTCGGCAGCATTGGAACCGGCTCAGTGAGCCGCTCAAGAGCGATGACGCATGAAGTTGGGCATTACCTGAATCTTCAGCATGTTTGGGGAAACAGTAATAATGTTGGTGTTGCTTGCGGTGATGATAATGTTTTCGATACTCCTATAACTAAAGGATTTTCTTTTTGCCCTCAGCCGGCCAATGCAGCAATTTGTAATCCTCCGATTATTGAGAACTACCAGAATTACATGGATTATTCCTATTGTACACGAATGTTTACAACAGGTCAAAAAAACAGGATGAGAACAGCGCTGCTCTCCTCGGTGGGACTTCGAAATAATTTGTGGACAACCGCAAATCTCCTGGCAACAGGCACTGACGGAACAAATTATACCTGTGTTCCCGTGGCATTTTTTAATCCTTCGCAAAAATTTATTTGTGAGGGAAACACTATTTCGTATTCAGATGCTACAATGAACCTTAATGGTTCACCCGTTACAAGATTATGGGATTTCCCGGGTGGTACTCCTGCAACGGATACTTCTGCCAACCCCGTTATACAATACAATACGCCCGGAACTTATGATGTTTCGCTTACCGTCACAAATTCAGCAGGAACAAATACTAAAACAGTTACGGGTATGGTAGTGGTAAGTCCTGCAATTGGAGTAATGTCATCCTACCCCTTTAGTGAAGGGTTTGAAACAATCACTGTTCCGGGTAATGACTGGTATATCATCAATGAAGCCGGAACCACCTGGGAGCAAAGCGGTGTTGCAGCACACACAGGATTTACCAGCATGAGAATTTATAATTACACCGGTAACCCTTCAGGCTCATCGGACCATTTAATTACCACAAGTTTTAATCTTTCAAATGTTACCAATACACAGATGACTTTCTGGAGAGCGTTTGCCTACCGTTCAAACTCTGCAACTGATGCTCTGAAAATATATGCTTCATCCAATTGCGGCCAGCTTTGGTCATTACGCTACGTAAAAACAGGCACTGCATTAGGCACTGCCGGTTTGGTATCTTCTAATTTTACTCCAAATAGTTCGCAATGGCTTATGGATAACGTGAATCTTTCAACACCTCTCGTTTCGGGTAAGCCCAACGTAAGATTTAAATTCGAATATACACAGGACTCCGGAAACAACCTCTATCTTGATGATATAAACATTATCGGAACAGTAGGCATCAATGAAATAAGTGCTGAACAGGCAAATTTTGAAGTATATCCCAATCCTGCCTCTGCCAAAGCACACATTTCGTTTTCACTGAGTGAAAAAAACAATGTACAGTTGAAAATTTATGATGCTGCCGGCCGGGAAATAAGAACTATGGTTGAAAAGAGCCTGCCTGCGGGTGAATACCAATATGAAGTGGAATCCACTATTGAAAGCGGAGTATATTTTGTAAGCTTAACAATTGGAGAGAACCACACCTTAAAAAAATTAGTTTTAAACTGATAAAAATATTATTTCTCAATAAATGGGCATCCGTTACTTGCGGATGCCTTTTTTATTAAAGAATACACTGAATACAAACTTGTTATTTTATCAATCCGGTAAAAAAGTATCATTGAAAATGAGTGAAAAAAAATTCTCCTTAAAATTAAAATATATTGTTTATGCCTCTCCGGATAAAGTATTTGAAGCATTAACCAAATCTTCTATAATAAATAAATGGAGTGATTCAAAAGGAATAGTATCAGAAAAAACTGGCGGAAAATTTGAATTGTTTGACGGATGGGTAAAAGGAGAGGTGTTGATTTATAAGCCCGGTAAAAAACTTTCTTATACTTGGAAACCCGCAGAGTGGGATAAAAAGACTCCTCCTTCAATTGTGATTTATTCCTTTAATGAACATGAGGCGGGAACGGAGATTATTTTAGAGCATAAAGATTTTCCATCTGCAGAAGAAACTGCAAAACACAAAGACGGCTGGATAGATTTTGTTTTTGAACCATTAAACGATTATTTCACATCTTAAATGTGAAACGCTGAACAGCCATAATTGCCAAAGACCGCTGGTATTCGTAAATTCGCAGTAACTTGCATTCATTGATAATGAACTTCAAATATTAAACCTGGTTGAACCGCAACTTCACAGACGGCCTTAATTTTATTTCCAAGCTTACCGCCCGAAGAGCATGGAATGCCGCTAAAGTGGTCGGCAGCTATTATGCTTCTAAATGGAGCGGCAAACCTGCCCATTGGGGAATGCCATTAAGTATTTCATTTGAGCCGACTACCTCCTGCAATCTTCGCTGCCCTGAATGCCCGAGCGGCTTAAGGTCTTTTACCAGGAAAACAGGAATGCTGGATGCTGGGTTTTTCAAAAAAACAATTGATGAAATTGAAAAAGATTTATTGTACCTTATTTTTTATTTCCAGGGAGAACCTTATCTGAATAAAAATTTTCTGGACCTTGTAAAATATGCTGCCTCAAAAGGAATTTATACCGCCACATCCACTAATGCCCATTACCTCGATGATGACAACGCGCGTAAAACAGTTGAATCCGGCTTAGACCGCCTGATTATTTCCATTGACGGAACTACACAGGAAACTTACGAAAGCTATCGTATAGGCGGTCAGTTAGAAAAGGTGATTGAAGGAACGAAAAACATAATAAAATGGAAAAAGGAATTAAAATCAAAAACTCCGCACGTTATTTTTCAGTTCCTTGTTGTCAAACCCAATGAGCACCAGATAGCCGATGTTTACCGCCTGGCGAAAGAAACCGGTGTGGATGAAGTCGGGTTAAAAACAGCGCAGGTCTATGATTATGAACACGGCAGTGAGTTCATCCCGACTATTGATAAATATTCACGTTATTCATTGCAAAATGATGGCACATATAAAATCAAAAACAGGCTGCTGAATCATTGCTGGAAACTATGGCACAGCTGTGTTATTACCTGGGACGGGATTGTTGTTCCGTGTTGTTTTGATAAAGATGCCTGGTATAAAATGGGCGATTTAAAGGAGCAAACTTTTCATGATTTATGGAATAACGAATTGTATAAAAAATTCCGGGCTGATGTGCTGCGCTCACGCAGCGAAATAGAAATGTGCAGAAACTGTACTGAAGGGACAAAGGTTTGGGCATAATTGCCCTCCTGTTTCTTTTTTAACTGTTCTATTAATAATAATGATTTTGATAGGTAGAAATTCTTCAACGGATTTCTTCGGGGCATTAATTTTTTATCTGAAACTAAATCCGGAAATTGTAAAGATTGCATTGCAATAATTTAATAATCTTCAGTATAGCTTCCGAAACATGCAATTCCTTTTTTATCTTCACATAAAATTTCATGTCATGAAAAAACTCCTGCTCACAAGCGCTGTACTGTTTTTTTTCTTTAAAGCCTGGTCTCAAACCAATATTCTCTGCACCAATCCGGTGGCAGAGCAGGTAATGAAAGGCAATTACAATCCGCAGAATTATCTTCCGCCTGTTATTATCAGCCATCCGGATTCAATTGTTCAGGTAATCATGCAGCAGGTTTCACCCGATTCACTTCATGCTTATCTTGATACGCTTGCAACTTTTTACACCCGCAACTCAGCCTCCGATACGGTTTCCCCTACAACCGGCATAGGCGCTGCACGCAGGTGGGCGTACCGGCAATTCTCAGAGATAAGTGCAAACAATAATAACAGGTTGATTCCATCGTACCTGCAGTTTGACAATGCCCTTATTTGCAATGTCGTGCAGCACCGCAACATTTTTGCAGTGCTTCCCGGTGCTGATACTTCTGATAAGTCGGTCGTAATTGTCGAAGCTCATATTGACAGCCGATGCAAAGATTTGTGCAGCGATACTTGTCTTGCGCAAGGCATCGAAGATAACGGAAGCGGAACAGCGATGGTTCTTGAACTGGCGCGGGTAATGAGCAAGTGTGTCTATTCACGCACAATAGTTTTTCTTTTAAATATTGCCGAAGAGCAGGGACTTTACGGAGCAGCGGCATTCGCAGTGTACGCCCAGCAACAGGCTATACAAATTCATGCTGTACTTAACAATGATGTTGTTGGCGGAATTTTCTGCGGCAATACATCATCACCGCCTTCATGCCCTGGGTTTGGCAACATTGACAGCCTTCATGTGCGTTTGTTTTCATACGGTGGATTTAATTCACCGCACAAGCAATATGCACGTTTTGTGAAGTTGGAATATAAAGAAGAAGTGCTCCCTGCCGTTTCCGTTCCGACTGATATTATGATCATGTCTGCCGAGGACCGTACTGGTCGTGGCGGAGATCACCAGCCTTTCCGCCAGCATTTTTTTACTGCCATCCGCATGACGGCTGCCAATGAAAACGGGAATGCAAATACAACCGATACGTCTTACCATGACCGCCAGCATACCAGCGATGACATTCTCGGGTTAGACATAAATCCCAATCCCGGTCTCGACAGTTTCTTTGTTGATTTCAATTACCTTACCCGTAATTCGGTTATTAATGCAACAGGATTGGCTATGGCAGCAACCGGCCCGCTTACCCCTGATCTGAATGTAGTTGCAATTGGTAATTCTGCCGCTGAAGTCACTATCACTCAGCAGACCCAATACCAGCAATACCGTGTCGGAGTACGCACGCTGACCAATGACTGGGATTCGGTTTATACTTTTAACAACCAGTTAGTGGATACAATAACTCTTCCGGCTGTTGGCAATACCATTTTCAGTGTGGCAAGTGTGGATACAAACAGCATCGAAAGTCTTTTCTCCCGCGAAGTATTAGTGAATGTGGTAGGTATTAAACAACAGGCTGATCATGCAAATGAAATTTACCTTGTTGCAAATACACCGAATCCTGCAGATGAGCAAACGCTCATATCGGTTTTTTCCAACAGGGCTGTAAAAGACAAATCATGTTATCTTGTAATAACAGATATTAACGGAAAAGAGATCACAAGAATTCCGTTTGAACTTCAAAAAGGTTTAAATGAAATACTTTACAATCATGGCTTTCATGCATCAGGAACATTCTGGTGTTTGTTGTACATAGAAAATAAAAAAATTGATTCCGCGAAAATGGTGTTCAGTGATTAAAAAACTCATTTTAAAATTTCACGTGCAATAACAAGTTTCTGAATTTCAGAAGTCCCTTCACCGATAGTGCAAAGCTTTGAATCGCGGTAAAATTTTTCAACAGGAAAATCTTTTGTATATCCATATCCTCCAAAAATCTGTACTGACTCAGTGGCTGCTCTTACACATACTTCAGAAGCGTAATATTTTGCAAAAGCGCTTTCTTTGGTAACTTTTTTTCCGCGGTTTTTTAAATCCGCAGCCTGGAGCGTAAGCAGTTCCGCAGCTTCAATTTCAGTTGCCATATCAGCAAGCTTAAATGAAATCCCCTGGAAATTTGAAATGGGCTGTCCGAATTGCTCCCGTTCTTTAGAATACTTTATAGATGCATCCAAAGCGCCTTTTGCGATTCCAAGAGCGAGGGAGGCAATAGAAATTCTTCCGCCATCCAGCACTTTCATCGCCTGGATAAACCCATCACCAATTTTACCAAGGACATTTTCTTCAGGCACGTGGCAATCTTCAAAAATCATTTCAGCCGTTTCTGATGCGCGCATTCCTAATTTATTTTCTTTTTTTCCTGCTTTAAATCCTTTTGTTGTTCTTTCCACGACAAAAGCTGTAATTCCATGTGAATCCAGCAGTTCACCTGTTCGTGCAAGCACCACTGCAACATGTCCTGAAATTCCGTGGGTGATCCAATTTTTTGTTCCGTTCAGCACCCAGTCTTTGCCTTCTTTTTTTGCTGTGCAGCGCATACGCAACGCATCGGAACCTGTATTGGCTTCTGTCAATCCCCATGCACCGATCCATTCCCCTGTTGCTAATTTAGGGAGCCACTTTTTCTTTTGTTCTTCGCTACCGAACTGTAAAATATGGCCGCTGCAAAGTGAATTATGTGCAGCCATAGAAAGTCCTATTGAACCACAAACTCTTGCCACTTCAACAATGGCAGTGACATATTCAAAATATCCTAAACCCGCCCCTCCATATTCTGTCGGAATAAGAATACCCATTAACCCAAGTTCGCCCATTTTTCTAAAAACTTCCACAGGAAATTTTTGACTTTCATCCCATTCCATCATTTTCGGACGAATGTGCTTTTCAGCAAAATCGCGCACGGTTTGGGCAATCATTAGTTGATTTTCTGTAGGGCTGAAATTCATTTTCTTCTCCTCCTGGTATTCCTTTGTTATTGTATTCATGCTAATTTACTGATAAATAAGGTGCAAGTTTAAGATATAATTCATCATTTATCAAATGCACTTTTTTGATTTCCTCCAGGCTCTTGAAATTCCCATGCATCTTCCGGTAATTGACGAGCACTGCTGCGAGCTGTTTTGAAATGTAAGGATGTCGCAATTCTGGCTCGTAAGCAGTGTTGATGTTTATCGTTCTCAGGTTTTTAGTCTTCACTTCCACATTGTTCTTTATGGATTCATAAAGAGCCGAATCAATGCCGTAAGCTTCATGCAATTGTTCTTTCGCACAAAATCCTCCGAGCATTGAACGGTATTTAACAATGGAATTTGCTTTCACATCCCCGATGCCATTTAAACTTTTTAATTCTTCAGTTGAAACAGTGTTGAGATCAAATACAATCATGGGTGGAGAATATTTTTGAAATTTTTTAGCTGCTTTTTCAAATAAAGAGTCTTTCTTAATTTCCGAAGTATCTGGCGGAATGACTATGTAAGATTCAAGCCTTGCATAATCTTTTTCACCAAAGCCATAAATCTTTTTCAGATCTTCTTTCTTATAAAATTTTCCTCCTTTTGATTCATACTTTTTAATTGTTTTTACCACCTTTTCACTGATGCCCAGTTTCAGCCATAAACTATCAGAAAGTTTATTCGGATTAAATTTGAAAACAACAGCCTGGTTAGCAGAATCATTTTTAATTGCAAAAGCTTTTTCATGCCTGCTTTCCATCTTTTTATGAGCAGCAAGTATGGAATCCTGTTCAAGTTGTTTTTCAAACGCTTCAATTTCTTTCTCAAAAGCAGAAAAGTCTATTTTAGAATTATCCGGTATAAATTTTATATAAATCATTATAGCGGGAGAAATTAAAACCAATACAAGCAGCAATAAGATAGGTTTTTTTTCCTGGTTCTTGAAGGTGAAGTAGTCTTTAATTGAATTCTTGAATGTTCTTAATGGCATCTGAAAAACGAGATTAGAATTTCCTACCTGTTTAACATTATTGATTTTAAATTCATTAAAATGTATGGAATCATTTCATTACTAAACAATTAATGCAGGCTAAATTAAATAACAATTCCAAACTTACCAAAATGAATTTCAATTCTTTGGGATAATAAACTTAACTTGATTTGAATTAAATCCTTTAATAACAAAGCCTTCAGGGTTATGGCAAGATGTTTGTATTGTTTTATACCATTATTCTATTATCCTATCCCTCACTCTGAAATTAAGTAACCATAAAGAAATAAAATCGTATTAATTATAAATTTTAAAACTATAAATTTATGATCAGCAGGACTAATACTCAAACTAAAAAGAAATATGCTGTTTGCCAGAGTTGCGGCTCACCATTCTCAAAAAACAGCAATAATTATCTCCGGATCACCGGTGGGTTTTATGATGTGAAATACTGTACTGATTGTTTTCAGAATGATCAGTTCATCGAGCCTAAACTCACCATGGAGCAAATGAGACAAAAACTTATTACAAAATTACGGGCATTGGGAATGCCAGGTAACCTGGATCGTTTTACTGACCGTTTGCAGACTCTTGAAAGATGGAAAGCAATGTAAAACAAATACAATAAATCAAAAAGCGGGACATTTCAATCCCGCTTTTTCTTTTTTAAGGGTTATTATTTTCCTGATAATTGCTTAGCAACAATTTTTAATCCTTCTTCAAAACTGTGTGGCTTATAATTCAATTCACGAATTGCTTTATCCAGGATAAAACCCGTTTTTGCGGGGCGCTTTGCCGGTTGATTTAACTCCGCTGAAGTAACGGGCCTGATATAGGAGTTGTCTAATTTGAAAAAATCTGCAACTTTATATGCAATATCAATAATGCTCATCAGCTCTTTTCCGGAAACATGATAAATTCCTTTTGCACGTTTCAGTGCTGCATTAATACACGCATCTGCTAAATCTTCAGCAAGGGTCGGGGAGCGGAATTGATCTGTGATTACCGTAATTGTTTTTTTCTGCTCTAAAGAATTTTTTGTCCATATTACAACATTGCTTCGCTGTGTATCATCCATTACTCCATAAATAATAATGGTTCTGATAATGCACCAATCCAATCCGGATGATTGCACAATTTTTTCAGATTCAAGCTTTGATAAAGCATAATAACTTTGTGGATTAGGCATGTCATCTTCTTTATAAGGACCATTGTTTCCGTCAAAAACAAAATCAGTGGAGAGATGGATAATATGAGTATTGTGTTTTTTGCAGGAATCCACAAGATATTTAACGGCATCAATATTTAGCTTTTTACAGTCTTCCTTTTGCAATTCGCAGGCATCCACATTGGTCATTGCCGCAGAGTTAATAATACAGTCGGGCTGATATTTATTAATGATTTTTTCTGCTTCATCATTATCCGAAATATCAAAAGGTTCATAAACATAACCTGATTTTGCTGCTATTCTGTCAGGGCCTTTTGATGTTGCAATTAACTCCACATCAGGACGGTCTTTCAAACCGTAAACCAACTTCTGACCTAACATTCCGTTGCTGCCAGTGATTAATATTTTTAATTTCTTCATTTCAATTTTTGAATTTCATGACTCCATACTAAAATTTACGAAGCAAGTATTTCTAAAAGTTTAGTGACTTGTTCCTGTGTGCCCAATACAAACAATTTTGAATCCTGCTGCATGACAGTATCGGGTTCCGGGTTAATGATGTACTCCCCATCGCCTTTTTTAAACCCGATAATATTTGCACCGGTCTTATTTCTTATTTCTAATTCGCGGATAGTTTTGTTTTTTAAACGATCTGATAAATTGGAATAAAAAATTTCTTCGAGCCGGATATTTATTTTTCCGGTAATATAATCAAGAAACTCCAGGACATCGGGTTTAGTGACCAGCGCTGCCATGTGAGTACCGCCTATTTTATCAGGCATGATGACATTATTGGCCCCGGCCCTTTTCAATTTATTCTCGGAGGCATCATCAGATGCGCGGCTGATGATTTTCAATTTTGGATTCATCTCGCGTGCGGTAAGTACTACAAAAACATTGTCAGCATCATGAGGCAAAGTGCTGATCAATGCAGATGCTTTAGTGATTGAAGCTTCGATAAGCACTTCATCGTTGGTAGCATTGCCTTCAATAAATAGTATGCTGCTGTCTGCGCGAATCTGTTCTATTATTTCAGCATTGCTTTCGATCACAAGAAATTTTTTATTTCCGGATTTTAACTGCTCACAGGCTTGCCTGCCGTTACGGCCATAACCACATACAATGACATGGTGGTCTAATTTGTTTATTTCGCTTTTCACTTTCTGATGTTTAAAATATGTTTGAAATTCACCTTCGATGATGTATGTTGTTATGATAGAAATGGAATATCCAAGTGTAAGAAGACTCATGATAATGAGCAATGAAGTAAAAACTTTTCCGGCATCAGAAAGTGGATTTACTTCTTGGAATCCAACGGATGCAGCCGTGATGATAGTCATGTACACCGCATCAAGGAAACGGTAATGTTCAATAAGCATGTAGCCTGAAATGCCTGCCAAAAGAATGAAAAGAATAAGTCCTGCTGCGATATAAAGCTTTTTAAAAAAATGATGATCGCGGAAGAGGCCTAACATTCAAAATCAGAGTTTGTTGCTATAGAAAAAAATTATAAATCCCAGGCACTTCCCCTCTTGCTCTTTACCATATTTCTAAGATTAAGAACAAATGCCATAATAAGATAAATAATTAATGGGGATCCAATGGCAAGAAAAGATGTATAAATAAAAAACAACCGGATGCTGGCAGATTTAATTTTAAGTTTTTCGCCCCACCATTCGCAAACACCGAATGCCTGGCGCTCAAAAAAAGTTTTTATTTTTTCTATAAATTCAATCATGATTACAATATTTTTCTCAGTATCTTATTTCCGATTCCGCAATTTAGACATTTTTTTTGAGAACAGTATTCATTTTTCAGCTGGATCAATCCCTGGCTTCGATAAGCAGATCCTGCTTCAATTTTTAGCAGTTCCCACTCATGAATGATGTTGTTCTTTTCAGCCGGCAATTGCTCAAGTAATTCCAAGGACCGGTTCCTGGTATAATCATCATTCTTTTCTTTTCCATAAAGAAACAGAAAAGGAATGACAGTATTAATCAGGATATTCTCCGCAGATGATTTGCCAAGATTTTTTTCAGAGGATTTACCCGCATGATCAAAACGATAATGCGTTTTCCAATATCCAGATGCGGAAACATCAAATAACTTTAAAATATCTTTTGCTTTTTTTGTTTCAAGAATCAAAGACAACAAATGAGAGCTCTGGTGCACCAATGCAGCAAATTGTGCAATTCTGAGAGTTGGAAAATTAACTGGCCGGGTACGTGCAAATTTCCATAAATGTTTTTCAACAGGCAGCAGGCTGAATTTATTTTTCAGAAAGGAATATTCTCTTTTCAATTCATTCGGATATTCATCCTTAAATTTTTCCTCTAAAAGTCCTGCTTGTCCAAAAAGCATGGCTTCAATTTGCAGCAAATTGTTTTTATGCTTCGCTAAATATTTTGCCGGAAGCGATTTTGCAAGCAATTCAAATGGTGATGCATTCAGTTTAAATCCGAAATTCCGTGACAGGCACTGATAAAAAGTTTCCTCCCAGTTGTTTTTATTTTGCGTTAAAAGATTTTCAATAAAAATTATTTTTTCTTCCAGTCTTTCAATAACCATTCTTTCCAGCCATGCACTGATGGTAAATTTATCCACCGTTTCAATCATGTTTGCACAGGGAATCCATTGCCTGCTGCTGAAAAGTTTTTCATATTGATTCCATAATTCAGGTTTAAATTTATTTTTCAATTGCACTGTAGGAATTTCATTTCCATTCAGGTCAGCATTCTCTGCATCTGCTTCATGAACGGCATGAAGAATAATATTCCGGTATGCCTTATCCTTTTGATGTCCGTGATGATTCCAATCAGATGCTTTAACATGTATTTCAACATTCCCGGCCCATGTTGTATTCCCGATTTTAATTTTCGCATTAAAAAAATCAGGCCCTGAATTTTTATTATGTTCTCCGCATTTTAAAACCTGCACAGGTTCACCATGAGTGGTTACCAATTCATTATTGAAAAGTTTGAATTTCCAGAGGTAATGGAGAAAGTCTTCTTTCATCAACGAATCCCGCCTGAGGAGGGACGAATTTAACAATACGCTAAAATTAAAAAGATTTTTTTAATTTAAGATATTTTATAAAAGTTCGCTTAAAAGCCGGTTC
>DATEMK010000233.1:0-3468 GCA_035275625.1 Bacteroidia bacterium | reverse complement strand
TAAAATTAGTTTATTTTTGATAAAATCTTTTACCCATTAATTTTTTAATATTTATTCCTGAATTGTGAACCTGCCAAAGATAAGCCGCAAATACCTTTTGCTTTATCTCTTTTTGTTGATTTTACTTCTCATAGACAGGATAAATACATTATATCATTTTTCATTTATTTTTACTGATTGCGACCAGGCGGTGATGTGGCTGGGAACCAAAGAAATTTTGAGCGGACATTTCCATGAACCGTGTTTTTATGGCCAATCTTATAACTCCATGCTGGAATCTTTACTTGCAGTTCCGCTGGTCTATTCAGGAGTTAATTTTTATTATGCACTGCCCGTTATGACGAGTTTTTTAGCCATATCACCTTTTATCATCTTTTCATTTTACTTTTTGAAAAAGCAGCCGCTGCATGCCTGTTTTATTCTTTCTTTTCCCTTATTAATGCCGGAAGGTTATGGCATGATTGCTTCCATGCCAAGGGGATTTGTAACCGGAATCTTCTTTGCATCATTTGTCTGCCTGTCTGTTTATACTGCAAATAACAAAGCAAAATGGATGCTTTATTCCTGCCTGGCAGGACTTGCCGTCATTGCAAATCCCAATTCACTGGTTATACTTTTTCCGGTTTATGTTTATTTGTTTCTTAACGATTATAAAAATCCCCGGTTTTATTTTTTTTCTATTATCGGAGGATTCCCGCCTGCTTTATTATTCTTCCTCATAAAACAGTTTTATACATTGAACCCCGGTTATCATTTTCATCAAATGCCGGAACTGAAATTTTTTCCAGACTTGTTCCGTAACGCACTTAGCCGCCTGAATGATTTCTTTTGGAACGTAGTTCCTTTTTCTGAGAGAATGGGATGGTGTGTATTATTAATCATATTGGTTATTTTGATTTTATTTTTATTTAAGCAAAAAGAACGCATCGCTTCTTTTTCACTTGCCTCGGTTTTTTTGCTTATTCTTTTTTCATTGGGATTCAATAAAGTGCACGAAGGAGGAGCAACTGTTTTCCATCCTACTTCAAGAATGTTTATCGGGTTACCCGTATTAATATTACTTTTTGTACCCAAAGTCAAAAATGGCGCAAAACTTTTTTTCCCCGTTATGATATTCATCGCTATCCTTTTTTTTACCTGCAAATTCTTTAACATAAATTATGCTGTCCAAAATGCCACTTCTCCTTACACACATCACCGCATCAATTATTCAACGGTAGAAAATCTTTCAAACAATTGCGAACACTTAAAAAAACTTACTGATATGTATAAAATCGAGTTAATTGTTTTTTTGAATAATTCTGATTGTATCAATTACGGGTGCGGCTGTATAGAGAAAGGTTTCGCACCTACATTACGCCCGGATTACGAAAGAAGAACATGGCGGCTCTTTGAAGAAAAAACAACTGTGAGAAAAAATATTTTGTTTATCGGAAATAATGGAAGTAAAGACATAAATGTGCTCAAAAAAATTTCAACCAAGTTTGACGGATATCTTTTAGAAAACAATAATACTCCGACAATTATGCTTTTAGATAAAATGAAAATTAATGTCAGACCGTTTGAATAGTTATTCAGATTTTTATCTCCTCGCCCTTGCCGTTAAAAAAATGATATTCCATCAAATGATATGCTGTAACGGCTTCCACTTTTAATTTTCGCTTGTATTTTCGTTTCCATTTTAAAGCGACTGATGAAAACATTCCTTTGTTAAGATAGGATTCAAGAAAGGGATGCACTTTCAGTAAAAGGGATTTTTCATTTTGTTCTTCTGCAAAATAACGGATGTTGTTTTCAATATCATCCAGCAGCAGCAGGCTCGCTTTGATTTCACCGGTACCGTCACAGGCTGGACATTTTTCCACTGTTTCAATCTGCATTTCGGGGCGCACGCGTTCACGGGTCATTTGTACTAATCCGAATTTGCTGGGAGGAAGAACAGTATGCTTTGCCCTGTCTTTTTTCATTTCATCTTTAAGGCAGTCAAAAAGCTCTTTGCGGTTTTGAGTGGTATGCAGGTCAATAAAATCAATAATGATAATGCCTCCCATATCGCGCAGGCGAAGCTGCCTTGCAATTTCTTTTGCAGCCATCAGGTTCACCTGCAATGCATTGTTTTCCTGGTTGTCACCGCTGCGGTTTCGTCCGCCACTGTTCACGTCAATGACGTGCATCGCTTCGGTATGTTCAATTATCAGGTAAGCGCCATTGGGAAGATTGACTGTTTTTCCGAAAAGGGATTTTATTTGTTTATCAATTCCGAGGTTTTCAAAAATCGGGATTTTGCTTTTTGTGTATTTTACAATTTCCTGCTGTTCGGGAGCAATGGTGCGGATGTATGATTTTATTTCTTCGGCAACAGCAATATCATTTACATGGATGGCATTGAAGTTGGAATTAAGCATATCCCGTAAAATGGTGGATGTACGATCCATCTCACCGAGAACTTTTAAAGGAGGCTTGGCTACCTTTAATAATTCATAAGCGCTGGTCCATTTAGAAATGAGATCCTGGATGTCGGCATCCAACTCTGCAACTTTTTTACCGTCAGCAACGGTGCGTACAATGAGTCCAAAGTTTTTTGGCTTTATGCTCATGGCCAGCTTTTTCAAACGGTTTCTTTCCTCGGCACTTTTTATTTTGGAAGAAATGGAAACAATGTTTGAAAACGGAACCAGCACAACAAATCTCCCTGCAAGGGATATTTCGGAAGTGATGCGCGGACCTTTGGTGGAAATAGGTTCTTTGGCAATTTGCACCATCAGCCATTGATTGTTTGAAAGCACCTGGGTCATTTTGCCGGTCTTTTCAATATCTTTTTCGCAAATGAAATTTTGGAGCATAGGTTCCAACTGCCGTTTGTTGATGGTCTCGTTCATGTATTTGATGAGCGACCGGAGTTGGGGGCCTAAATCAAGGTAATGGAGAAAAGCATCTTTTTCATACCCTATATCCACAAAAGCGGCATTGAGACCGGGCATAATTTTTTTGATGCGCCCGAGGTATATGTCGCCAACTGAAAAATTGTTGTCTTTTTTTTCTTTACTTAATTCAACAAGTCTTTTTTCCTCCAGCAACGCAATGTTGACTTCGGAACCTGTTGAATCAATTATTAATTCACTGTTCACTATAAAATTATTTTAATCAAAATATAATACTCATAAAAACTGTGTTACCCTTTTGGTAATTCACAGAATTTAAAAATGACCCTCTTCTGAAATTTATCAGCAGAGGAATCCATCAATAGAAAAAGCTTAAAATGTGTCACAGTGGTGGCGCGATACGTTACCGTGCCATCACATTTTTAAAAACAGGTTATTTCTTTTTGTGCCTGTTTTTTCTAAGTCTTTTTTTACGCTTATGCGTAGCCATTTTATGTCTTTTTCTTTTTTTCCCGCTTGGCATATGTGGAGGTTTGAAGTTTAAGGTTTAAAGTTTATTTATCCCGTCCCGATAGCTATCGGGATT
>DATEMK010000232.1:0-2024 GCA_035275625.1 Bacteroidia bacterium | reverse complement strand
TATAACGAATTGAGAAATGACAAAAGACAGAGAAATAAAAAAAAAGGGAATATAATAGAAGAGTAAAACAATTACTAATGAGCCGAGAATACTAAAATATATACATAAACAAAAAAAAATAACAGATTTGAGAGAAATATCTGGTATTGGATGTAAATTGTACAGAATTAAAAATAGAAGGGGAATAGGAAGCAGATAGAAAGCCCACCCCTTTATCAAATATATGCTCAAAATAAAAAAAAGGTATAAGAGAATAAATGGCAGTAGATTTTTCTTAACCAACACTTTCATTTTTTAAATCAACGAGTTATGCACACTGTTTAATCGAAGCGTTAAAATGGCTGATAACGAAGAAGGGAGGGCATCCGCCTGAGGCGGATGAGCCAGCCTGTGCAAAGAGAAGTAAAAAAAAGAAGGGTTTACCCGCCCGAACGTACCGTTCGGTACGGGCGGGGAAGCTCAACTCTTTGGTTACCTCTCAAAACTTGTCCCGCCCTTCAGCGGGAGCCCTTCTTTTTTTACCTGCCTGCCGGCAGGCAGGTTTCTTTTAATTTTTATGTTATGCGTTCGTTTATCCGTTTCGCTATTATAATTGTATGAGTTTCTTCCGCTCTACCATTTTTAGTATATTGTTTATGCCACAGTTTAATAGTCCTAAAGTTATTTTCTTTTAGTTCTTTATTTATACTTTCCAAACCATGATAGTAAAAGTATACTCTATCCCCGATACTTGCAGTTTGATAACCGGAATTTTTGTAATCGCCTTCTACAAAACTTAAATAAATAATTCCGTTATCAGCGAGTATTTTGTTACAATCTTTCATCAATTTTGAACAGTCTGATTTGGATAAGTAAGGCAAGCAAAAGCCACAGACAACAGCATCAAAATTTGTTACCAGGTTGTCAATCTTTCTACTGTCCATAACTTTAAAGTTTGCTTTCGGGCTATTAGTTTTTGCCAACTCTATCATTTTTGGTGATATGTCAATTGCATCAATTTTAAAATCTGGTCTTTTGTCCAGAAGATATTTTGTTATGTTTCCAGGTCCACAACCAATTTCAAGTATTATTGGGTGGTCATTTTTTATCTGTTTGCAAAATGTATCGTAAGTATCATTATATAAGTCAAGCCCCATAAAGTTATCTTGGTAAAGTTTAGCTACTTTGTTCCAAGTTTCAAATGTTTCTTTATATCTGTTCATGGAATTAGCTCTCCATAAAAGTTAATTTATTGCACACAGTTTGAAGTTCCGATGTCGCCCAAGCATGACGCATAACGAAGAAGGGATTAAAGAAGTTTATTAGAAGCAATGAACCCTATCATTATTGAGTTATTGTCTGCGGTGAAAAAAAATGCTAATTGTTTTTCCATCTTCCTAATCGCTTCATCCCTCTTGTAAATAACCAAGCGAAGAATTTTGAGTGTCCGCCTTCCATCATTTTTTGTTTGTTCAATTCCTGAAATTCTTTTACATCATTTCCTTTATAAGTGAATTCGCCTTTTTCGTAGCAATAAGAACAATACATTTTGCTGATACTTCCATCGGCATTTGTTCCTCCACCTTTTGTGTCTCGTTTTAAAGGCATTCCACAAGATTGGCAATTTTTAAATTCGTTTTTCATATTAATATTTGTTATTTGTTAGTCACTTTCAAGTTTGCAATGTCGTTTGTTCGGAGCGTTAAGGTTGCGCATGACGAAGAAGGGAGAGCATACAGCCAGTGGCTGTATGAGCCAGCCCTGTGTAATGCCAGAAGTAAAAAAAAGAACGGATTAGAAGCAATAACTGTTCGTTTACCTACACTGCTTATTACCCCGCCCGTACCGAACGGGTACGTTCGGACGGGGAAGCTCAACTCTTTGTTTACCTCTCAAAGCCCTTCTTTTTTTTTATTTCTTTTAATCTTACTGTTATCAGCGGTTATACTTTTTGCACGAAGCTTGGCTTTATTAAGCTTATAGCAAGTTTGTTAGTTCTCTGCACTGTAAATTAACGCAAGTACAAATGGTATTGTAATTAAGAT
>DATEMK010000231.1:0-4258 GCA_035275625.1 Bacteroidia bacterium | reverse complement strand
TAAAGTCTCCAATTGAAGCGGCTGCTTTAGTAGATAAAGTAATACGGTATGAAACACCGGGAACTGTTACGGATGCAACTGCATGCAACATCAGTAATTCAAGCCTTGGTGACTGGAGAAATGTGATCTGCCTTATTGCAGATGATGAAGATTCAAGCGTACATCTTGATCAAACAGATACAATGCTGAACGGAATTGATCCGTTTTCTTTAAAATTTAATCTTGATAAAATATATTTAGATGCTTACCAGCAGGAAGCAACTCCGGGCGGCCAGCGCTATCCTGATGTGAATGAAGCATTAAATAACCGGGTGGAAAAAGGAGCTTTCCTGATTAATTACACAGGTCATGGAGGTGAATTAGGCTGGGCGCATGAAGGAATATTGGATAATACAATGATTAATGCCTGGGATAATAAATTTAATATGCCATTGTTTATTACCGCTACCTGCGAATTCAGCAGGTTTGATGATCCGGCACGAACTTCAGCCGGTGAAAATATTTTATTAAATCCAAATGGAGGAGGAATCGCCTTGTTTTCTACAACCCGCCTTGTATATTCTTTTCCGAATGCTGTTCTTAATAAAGACCTTGTTCAGTATATGTTTGAGCAATCAAACGGAGAAATGCCCAGGCTCGGAGATATTTTCAGGCTGACAAAAAGAGACGCTGATAATGCGCAAGGCGTGAACCCAAGAAATTTTACATTACTGGGTGACCCTGCTTTACGATTGGCTTATCCTAAATACGATATTGTTGCTACCAAAATTAACGGACAAAACCTGGTTGCGCTTTCCGATACTGTCAATGCATTGAGTAAAATAACTATTACGGGAGAAATTAAAAGCAATGGTCAAAAGCTGACTGGTTTTAATGGCGTGGTTTATCCGACCGTATATGATAAGGTTGTAAATGTTCACACCCTGGTGAACGATGCTGCCAGCCAGCCGAGAACTTTTAAAGTTCAGAAAAATATATTGTACAAGGGAAAAGCAAGTGTAACCAATGGCGATTTTTCTTTTACGTTTATTGTTCCAAAAGATATTGCCTATAATTTCGGAACCGGGCGGCTGAGTTTTTATGCACAAAACGGGGTGGAAGATGCTTCAGGATATTATGACAGCCTTATTATTGGCGGCATTTCTCAAAACAGCCAGGCTGACAATGCCGGGCCGGAAATAAAATTATTTCTGAACGATGACAAATTTGTTTTTGGAGGATTAACCGATCAGCATCCGAAAATTTTTGCAATCGTAAGTGACAGCACGGGAATCAATACTGTCGGAAACGGGATTGGCCATGACATCACTGCTGCGCTGGATGGAAAAACAGACCCGGTGTATGTGCTCAACGATTTTTATGAAGCCGATCTGAACAGTTACCAAAAAGGAAAAATATTATACAAGCTGGACGAACTTGAAGACGGCAGACATTCCTTAAAATTAAAGGTGTGGGATATCTACAACAATTCATCTGAAGCATACACTGAATTTATAGTAGCGTCTAATGAAGAAATAGCCTTGAGCCATGTCTTAAATTATCCTAATCCGTTCACTACCCATACTACTTTCTTTTTCGAGCATAACCAGCCCTGCAATAATCTTGATGTGCAGGTGCAGATATTTACTGTTTCGGGAAAGTTGATCAAAACAATACTTGATCACTTTATCTGCGAAGGAACCCGCTCAGATAAAATTGAATGGAACGGCAGGGATGATTTCAACGATCCGATCGGACGGGGTGTTTATATTTATCGTCTCAAAATAAGAACAACTGACGGAAAAACAGCCGAGAAGTTTGAAAAGCTTGTGGTGCTGAAATAAATATTGGAAAAACGACCATCGTCTATGGTCTATCGTCAAACCCCAACTTCATCCCTCCTAAGAAGGGATGAACTTCAAACCTGAAACCATTTGTTTCAGATTTCGTTATATTTGCAGTCCTTTTTAAAAAAGGCAATAAAACCCGGTGCAGTTCGTTAGATGTTTCTTGAATCGGGTTTTTTAAAAATCGGAAGTCTCTAATCCATAAATAATTTTGAAATGAACATCACTATTAAAAAGTCAGCAGCATTATTTTTTTCCATCCTGGCAACATTTAATTTATCAAATGCGCAGGATGATAAATCCAATCTTCTTGGACAAATTAATACCATTACCACTGCCGTTCCATTCCTTATGATTTCACCTGATGCAAGAGCAGGAGGTATGGGCGATGCAGGGGTTGCTTCTTCGCCTGATGCCAATTCCATTGCATGGAATCCTGCCAAGCTTGCCTTTATGGAAAAGAATTTCGGGTTCTCGCTTTCCTATACCCCGTGGTTAAGGCAATTGGTCAATGATATTAATTTATCTTATCTGTCAGGATATATCAAATTAAAAAAAGACCAGACTCTGGGCGCTTCATTACGTTATTTTTCCCTGGGCAATATTGATTTTACAGATAACGCAGGAAACAGCTTAGGCTCTTTTAATCCCAGTGAATTCTCCTTTGATGCCGCCTATGCACGCAAGCTGAGCGATAATTTTTCAGGTGGAATCGCTTTGAGATATATCCATTCAAACTTAACAGGCGGTATTTTAGTTGATAACAATGCATCAAAAGCAGGCAATTCGGTTGCTGCTGATATTTCTGTTTACTTTCAGAAACCCGTTACCGTGAGCAAAAAAGATGCAACGTTCGCCCTTGGATTGGCAATAACCAACATCGGTTCTAAAATTTCCTACACCGAAACAGGCGACAAAGATTTTATTCCCATCAATCTCCGCTTAGGGCCTTCTCTCAAAATAAAGCTCAACGATTATAATGAGCTGGCATTCTTGTTAGACATTAATAAGCTACTCGTTCCGACTCCTCCCATTTATTCTGATTCCACTGATAAGATAACAGGTGAACAGGCAATTCTGTTTGGAAAACCTTCCGATGTAAGCGTGCCCAGCGGAATTTTCCAATCCTTCAGCGATGCACCGGGCGGATTTAAAGAAGAGCTGAAAGAATATAACCTTTGCGGAGGAATGGAATATTGGTACGATAAACAATTTGCTTTCCGTGCAGGATACTTTTTTGAAGCGGCTACCAAAGGAAACAGGAAATATTTTACTCTTGGAGCCGGAGTACGTTACAGTGTTTTTGGTCTTGACTTCGCTTACCTGATCCCAACCGAACAACGCAACCCGTTGGAAAATACACTTCGCTTCACCTTGTCCTTTGATTTCAGCTCTTCAAAAGGCGACAGCAGCGATAAAGAAGAAACCACGGAATAAAAAACCTTTGATTAATTTTAAGGCCGGTAACTGCAATTACCGGCCTTTGTTTTTTATACAGAACTTCCGGTAAGCAGGTTAGATTTTAAATGGAAAGTTAAAACATAAAATGTTTATTTTAGCATCAAATAAAAAATCCATGCTGCAAACATGGGTCATATTAACTTAAAAAATAAATATTATGACTGACAAATTATCGGAAACGTTTTACGGCACAGAAGCAACAGAAACAGTTGAAGCATTTTGGAAAGAAATTTCTGCATTAAATCTTCCATTTAAAAACGAATTGGCGAAAGGCGACACCATTGAAAGGCACATGGTTTTTATTTTTAATGACGGCTCTGCTCAATTTGCATTTAAAGAGGATCGAACACCCGCTAAACTTTCTCAAGGGGCAAAGGATAGTGTGCTGGGTGTTTTCCGGAAACATTTTGGAGGTTGCTAACCATTTCATTTATTGAATGAAAAAGGTTTTCAGGCGAAATCCGGATCGTTTGTGTAATGTTATTTTCTCCTGCAAGATATATAACAACTGGTTTGTTATTAAATTCTTTTTTTTCTAAATATAATTTCAAATTCAAATCTATGACGTTTCGTTTTTAGTGGATTTTAAAAACACGCTATTAGAGATAATTAAGGGGTCAGGGGTGACTGTAATATATTCTATTTTTACCGCATGAAAATTAAAGTAGGATTCGGTTTTGATGTGCACCAGGTCAGTGATGGAAAAGATTTCTGGTTAGGCGGAATAAAGCTTTCTCACACCAAAGGAGCCGTTGGTCATTCCGATGCCGATGTACTGATACATGCCATCTGCGATGCATTGCTCGGAGCGGCAAATCTGCGTGATATTGGCTTTCATTTTCCGAACACTTCTGAAAAATATAAAGGCATTGACAGCAAAAAATTATTAGCTGAAGTGGTTCGCCTCATTTCTGAAAAAGGATTTTCAATAGGAAATATTGACGCGACCGTTTGCCTGGAAAAACCAAAAA
>DATEMK010000230.1:0-7088 GCA_035275625.1 Bacteroidia bacterium | reverse complement strand
TAGAAAATAAATCGTCCACAAATTATTTGTAAAATTTTTATTCCCTTTTTTTATTTCATTTATCTGAAACTTTAATCCATCTTCTTTGAAAATATCCAGGTTTTTGCAAAATGACTTCATCCTTGTTTCCACATAGTCAATCATTATTTCTCCCGCCCATTCTTTCAGCGGAACATTAAATCCTTGTTTTTTACGGTAAAGGATATCCTTTGCTAATATTCCCTCTAAAGATTTCTTGAGAATATACTTTGGAATTTTATTTTTAATTTTATAGTAAGTCGGTATTGACATTGCAGTATTGACAAAATTATAATCAAGAAACGGCATCCGCGCCTCAATTGAATTTGCCATGCCCAGCCTGTCAGCACGGAATAAATAACGGTTGGTAATAAGAAATTTAAAACCGAGGTAGCTCATCCAGGTTCCATCATCCATATCTGCACTACCGGGTTTCATTTTATTAAAAAGGCTTTTATAATTAAGAATGACTTCATAAGAATCAATATTATTTATTTTCCGTTTAAAATTTTCAGAAAGAAAATTCCTCTTCGAACTTTCTTTAAAACTTTTTGCTCCTCCCCAAAAGAGTTCCTGGTTTTTTGCTCCCCGCTCGAGGATTTCAGATGCAGGAGAATAGTTATTTCCAAATATCGCAACAGCAGATTTTTTTACAAAGGAGGGAAGGTTTGAATAAATATGAAACCAGGGATACATTTTTAAATATTTCATCCAATTAGTATACCCCAGGAACAGTTCATCTGGCCCATCACCGGTAAGCACTACAATAGTACCATTTTTCCGGGCCAATTGTGAAATGAAATATATAGGTATGCATGTGCTGTCTGCCAGCGGCTCATCAAAAATATTTATTATTTCCGGGAGCAGATTTTTTATGTCCGCGGGGGTTACAATTTTTTCATAATGATCCGTCTTAAATATTTTTGAAACTTTTTGAGCATGTTTTAGTTCATCATACCCGGGAGCATTTTCAAATCCGATCGAATATGTTTTAACAGGATACGAAGTTTTCCCGCTGATTAAAGCGACAATAGCGCTTGAATCAACTCCACCGCTCAGGAATGCTCCAACAGGAACATCACTCACCATCCGGTAATCAACGGATTTTTTTAATCCGGTCAAAACAATTTCTTTAAGCTCATTTTCATCTTTACTGCTGAAATCCATTCTCTCTGCTTCCCAATAGGTTTCATGCCTGGCGAAACCGTTAGCTGAAATAGTGATCTTTGATGCGGGCTCCAGCTTAAAAATATTTTTAAACATCGTAAGCGGGGGAGGCAAATGATTGAATGTCAGAAAATGATATAAAGCTTTTTCATCCAATGATGCCTTTACCCAGGGAAGAGTAAGCAGCGCTTTTATTTCAGACGCAAAAGCAAAAATTCCATTTTGAATAACATAATAAAGCGGCTTTTTTCCCATTCGATCTCTTGCCATAAAGAGTTCCTGTTTTTGATTATCCCAAATGGCAAAAGCAAACATTCCATTAAGAAATTTAAGGCAGTCCTGTCCATATTTTTCATATAGATAAAGCAAAACTTCCGTATCGCTTTTTGATTTAAATTGAAAATCACGAATGGTATTTTTAATTTCCTGGTAGTTGTAAATTTCCCCGTTAAATACTATTGCGTTTCCACTTTCACTAATCATGGGCTGATGCCCGGTGGGAGAAAGGTCAATAATGCTCAGCCGCAGGTGTCCAAAATAAATTTTATTTTGTTTATCAGCCCATCTGCCGCTGTCATCGGGCCCGCGATGGCTTAAAGCAGCATTCATTTTTTCAATCAATGAGTATTCATCATGCAGAACACTACCCGAATAATTAAAAAAACCATTGATGCCGCACATATATGTTTTTTATGTTTACAGCAGATTTTGAATCGCTGTGATCCATTCCTGAGTAAAATATTTGCTATTGAAACGGCTTGCAAATGCAAATCCTTTTTCAGCGAATACATCTTTGTTTTTCAATGATTCCTCAATTGCTGAAGGCAATGCGGAAATATCCTGCACTATCTGCTGCCCGCTTTCATCCAGCAGCTCTTTCATTCCGCCAGCCCCTGATCCTATGACCGGTGTTCTGCAAAGCAAGGCTTCATGAGCAATACGGTTCCAGCCTTCTGTCATGGTTGACATAGTGACAACAACATTCGCTGCATGAAGTAAAGCAATATAATCAGGCTGGCTGAGAGAGAGAAATTTTACAGGCAGGTCTTTTGCATAGTTTACAGAGCCCGTCATTACCAATTGATAATTTTTATTTTTCAGCTTTTCATAAACTTCGTAAGCGCCTTTCTGCCTGTGTGCATTACCAATGTAAATAAGCGGCACCTTGCCGGATAAATTATATTTAATTTTAAACTTGCTGACCGCATCCTTGCTCACTGAGTAATCCTCCGCATTAAAGGAATTATAAATAATTTTTATATGGCCGCACCCTAAATCCTGAAGATAATCTTTCCAGTATTTAGAGACTGTAACTATTAAATCCATTTTTCTGAGTTGTTTTTTTAACACCCCGAAATATAACCGGTGCTTCAGGGATTTACGAAGAAGCGCATCGTCTATGTGATGAATCAATGCTACCTGTTTTGCATTTTGTTTATTTTTTCCGAAGACAATAGGGTAAGGCTCCTTAATAATAATATCCGCTTCCGGGCTGTATGATTTCATCCTGTTCCGGTAACGCAATATATTATCACTTTTAGAAAACAGCGCTTTTCCATCAGCAATAACTTTAAAATTTTTTTTCAATGCCATTGCAGCGTGAAAGTCATAAGCATTTCCGCCATTTGCACCTTGAATTAATTTCCCTGATAGAATGGAATTAAAAACAACTGGCGACCTGCTTTGCCACAAAATTTTTTTCATTGATGGATACTATAATTAGAATAAGGCTTAAACTGAGTACCCGAGCTTCTTCATAGCCGGAAAACAATAAGTTTCGAAAATCTCTTTATACTTTTCAGGCCATCCGGGATAATCCGGCAAAATGTCAACATTATAGTTCTTTCCTTTTAAAGATGAGTAAACTCTTCGGTATAAAGCGCTCTTGGTTTTATTTATTTTTTTGCTTTTCATTTTTCTCCAATTTTTTTCATCAAGCACAAAGCCGAACGGTTTTAATAATTTATCATTAAAATAATCATAATTTTCTTTCAGTTCTTCAAACCGGATAACAGGAATATTTTTATTTAAAAGGTTTTCTACGGCATCTTTCCAGTTCCAGCAAATTTGTTGAAAACGATCGCCATCCAGCCAACGATGAATTTCAGTTTGCTCCTTAGGGACCAGGTGAACGACACTTTCGCTCCTCCTTGCATACAGAGAACGAATCACATCTTTAGGATGGCGCACGAGGTGAAGCACAGTTTCCGGTTTAAAAACTTCTTTCAATTCATCGCTGGAATATTGTAAATAAGAATTTATATCTATATACCAGTTATGGCGAACATTCGCCTCAATTGTTTTCTGTTCCCGTTTAAGATATTCCCGCGCATAAGCAGTATTTTTCAAATACCAGCTAAGCAGCCAATATTCACGATCGCCAATCATTTCATGCCCGCTGTGTACACCCGGCAAATTTTCAAGCATGGTAGCCAGAAACAACGTGCCTGACCTGCCCATACCAGTAATAAAAATATAATTCATGACTTAAAGCCTGGTTCAGCACAAAAATAAAAATGAAACATTAATGCTGGGGAATTTTTAAATGGCATGAAGGCTTGATGTTAAAGGGAGAAAATAAGGAAGGTATTTTTTATTGTATTCAACAATTTTTTTTTCATATTGAAATTTTTTTTCAAGTGAAACAGGAATATTGCCGGAAAAAACAGGAACTTCAAAAAGGAAATGATTAAATTTATTTTGAAGCCGGAAATATTTTTTTCCAAAAATATGCAAAAAACCGGGAAGAAGGAATCCTTTCTTCGAAAATGAAACACCTTTTTCAGTTGAAGTTAATGAAATATTTTTTGAAAGCCGGTAAATTGTTTTTTCAGGAAGATAGAACTTATGGATTTGCAAAATCGAATGAAAGAATAAAATAAATTCATTATAAAATGACTCCCACCATTGGGAAATAATTCTGTCCGGAGGAATTTTATTAAACCAGCTTTTTCTCCATTCAATCACCTGCAAGACCTTTTCATAAACTGGTCCGGAAGTGATATTCAGATAATCGAGATCAAGCTGCAATGCTTTTACATGAAGAAGCAGGTCGCGAATTTTAATCACCCGGCAGGTTTCCTGGATGGACAATGAAATATACAACTTCACGATAAACTCCAGGGCAATTTGCGTTTTTAAAATTTCTATACCGGGAGAAGAAAAAGCAGCAGTTGCTTTTGCAGATTCACCGAACAGCAATTTACATTCGGGAAACAACAATCTTTCGTTCGCATGAACCCAATCCTTTTCAGAAATGCCATAAAGGTTATGAATAAAAAGATAACGTTCCAGGGTTGATAGTCCTGATAAAAAATTTTGCTCCGCGCTGAATCCATCTTTAAATACCGTGAGCATATCCAGGTCTGAGATACCGGGATTGCCTACTCCGCCAACCTGGTATATGGCAGCAACACCATTTGTTTCAAGCAGCCGCTTCACCATCCTGTCCAGTACTTCCTGGTATTCAGAGATGCCCACATAATAAGGATAATCAACCAAATGATAGCTCATCTTTCTATCCTTGATTTTAATTCATTTACAAATACAAGCATCTGCCGGACCATTTCATTATTAAATTTTTCTAACAACTCTCTTTCCACATTGCCTGAAAAAAACTTTGCCGCAATTTTCCTGCACAGAACATTCTTTTTACGAATAAGACTCAAATAAAAGGAAGAAGGCTGATACTTCCATGATACCCTGATTTCAGAAATTTCATCCATGATCCGGTAACCTTCACCTAATTCTTTTTTTAGTTTTTCAAAACTGAATTTTTTAAAAATCCCCTGCCCTGTTTTTGATTGAATGTAAACTGCAGGGAGCAGCATGAATTCACTTAACAGGTTTTTGAAAACATAATTATTTTTTAAAAAGGTTTTTGACTCAAGCTTTTTTACAACGCTTTTGCATAGCTTGTGAAACGATTCTTGCAGGTCTGCCATATAACCGTTTTCATTCAAATGAATGGAAATTTCTTTTTCACCCAGTAAACATTTTGAATAACGAAACAGTTCATGAGGAAAATAATACTCGGGATAATTTTTCAGATCATCCTCAGTTATAACAAACCAGCCGTGATGCTGCAAAGGATCCTTTGCCAGCATAAACTTTTCCGCTTTAAACAGGTGTTCAGCAATGCGGGAAAGTCGCCCTGGTCTTTTAAAAATTTCCTGCTTAAGAATTACAAGCGCATCAAAATCGCTGTAAAAAATTTCTTCATTTGTAGCAAGGCTGCCGTGTAAATAAACTCCAAATAAATCACCTGGTAAATACTTATTTAAATATTCGATCATTTGCCCCGCTTCCCTGTTATTTCCATTGTAAGCGTCTATGGTGATTATTTTGAATTCATTATTTAATATTTTTTCCTGTTTATAAGTTTTGTAATATTTATTAATAATGTTTGGAGCATTTTTTCTGAAAGGAAAAGAACTGCTAAACAAAGAAAGCAGCAAGCCTGTTTTTCCAATACTGCCTCCGTGGATGTAGCGGGACAACAACTCCATAAATTTTTTTTGGTCCGAAAAGAAATTATCTCTCAATTTTTTAAATGTAATATTAATTTAAGCTCTCAAAAAAATCCAGCAGCATTTTTGTTCTTTTGCCGAACGTAAATTCTTTCACATCCTTTTGTGCCTGCAGCGCTAAATGATGTGACGTTTTACTATCTTCCACTGCAGCCTTGATTCCTTCCACTAAAGAAACAATATTTTCCGGCTCTACAAAAATGGCATTGCTCCTGTTCAATACATCCCGTGTAGCAGGGAATTCAGGAGTCACAATCGGGTTGCCGGTAATCATATACTCACATATTTTATTCGGAAAACTATAGCGTACATCGTGCGTGTGCCGGGTATAATAAGACACCAGTACATCAGCGGCAAACTGGTAATTAATAATCATTGTGTAGTCAGGAATATAACCTGTAAAATGCACATTAGTAACCTGGTTTGAACTGCACCAGTTCTTATAGTGTCCGACTGCCGCTGGTTTTCCTCCTGTGAAAAGAAATGCATACTGCGGCAACAGCTTTGCTGCCTTTAACAAATATTCAATTTCTTTTATGCCTTCTCCCAATTTGCCTGTATAGACAACAAGCGGTTTGTCCATAACGAGATTAACTGTTTTGCGTGCAGAAATTTTATCAACGGAGTAATTTACCTGCCGTTCTGAAACAGGATTCAGTGAAACGGCAGTTTTTTGCGCATCAATTCCGGCAATTTTATTTAAGTCTTCTGTAATGGACGAATTGGTGCCTACGACTCCGTCCGCATTCCTGTAAGTCCATTTATAAAACGGCCTGTCCATTACTTCATGAACCCAAATTATAATGCTGATGTTTTTTGCACCCATAAAAAAAATCTTTTTTAGTACTATTGGAAAAGCTATAAGATGCGGACTTCTTGACATTATTATTACTTTTTTTTTTGAAAAAAGGAATTGTAACATAACCCGCAAGTTTATCCAGCAAGTTAAAAAAATAATGAGCAGCAGATTTCCGGAACCTTTAACATCGGCCTTGAATTTTGTCGGTAAATATTTAATCAAAAACGGAATTTCTATTCCATATTTTTTAAATAATTCTTCTTTATTGATATTATCAATTCTATAGACGTAAGGAGCGAAAAGAGTGACATTGCATTTGTTTATTGCAAATCCTTCGCATAAACGCATATCGCTTACCTGGTTGGTCCGGGGCCTGAGTAAATCATAAGGAGAGAAATAAAAAATATTGCAGGGACCGGGCATTTTTTTAGTAATACTTTTTAACAGTTGTTTCTCCTTTAATTGACAAACAGACAATTCAATGAAACTATCTGCCGAAAAAAGTTTTTTTGGAAATATGTATTAAACATCAGTGCCTGTTTTTTTTTCTATTTCTATAAAGTTTCTTTTGTTAG
>DATEMK010000229.1:0-6216 GCA_035275625.1 Bacteroidia bacterium | reverse complement strand
TAATGGTGTTTTCTTTTTGATCAGCCCTTCTTTTTTTAAACGGTCTATAACATTCCCACGCGTAAAATTTACTTCCTCTACTATTTCCTCTATTGTATAACCTTCACGGTACATGGTTTTTATTTTGTCCCACTCTTTCTCCACCAGGGAAGTTTTTTTAAATTTTCTTTTTCCCATAACGTGTCATCAATTAAATAGGGCGTTCGATAAAAAATGCGGAACTGGCATCCCGCATTTTTTGGAAAAGTATTCATACTAAAACCCGTTTCATCATTATAAAAAAAACATGCCAGTTTTTAAATCCGGAATTAAAGTTAGAAAGTTCCCTGAGTCTAAACCAGCCGGTGTGCAAATACAAATTTTTTAACATTCTGTGGCATAGCCTTAACTTCTTTTTGTAAGAAATATAGAATCATATCTCTCATGTGCTCGATACAGTCAGGTTTTTTGATCACATAATTTACTCTTTTTTCAATTGCCTTTTTTATTATTTCATTGTTTTCCTCTGTAAGCATTAACAGGTTTAAATGTTTGTATTTTGGATTTGCTCTTATTTCCGTCAGGCACTCAAATCCGTTTTTATGCCGCATGTCAGGTTCAAAAAAGACTAAAGCATTCATTGGATTAGTCGTAACTAAATATTGCATCAGCATAACACCGCTTCTAAACCGGTGAAAAATGACTTTTTTGGGTATTAATTTAACAGCTTCTCTGAAAAACAAAGCATTCTGATTATTTTGCAGAGCAACCAGTATATTTATTTCATCAGCCATCTGAACTCTAAAAACATGGATTTTATTTGTTACACCAAATTCAATTTGATCTTGATTTTTTTTGCCTTGAGTTTAGAAGCTGACAAATAACAAATTTTAGTAAACCAGGAACAGCCTTTACTCCATAATTATAATATAAGGCAATAAAAATCACGGCTGCCAGAACGATTCTTGATTTATGTATTTTTAATGTTAAATATTCTTACCTGCCCCAAAAGCAGGGGTTTGTCCGGAAATTAATAAAGGATTATTTTCCTTTAAAATTATGTAAGAGAAAGGCTCTCACAATCATCTGTCTCCTGAACTCACGCCTGGCTATTACTGTTGTTCTGCATTAGCTTTTTTACCGAGGTCTTCAGAATATTCTTTAACCACTTCTTTTCCCTTATCAAAGGCATTACATAAAAAATCAAGAACGCCTCCCCCACTTTCGGTAATCTTTTTCCTTATTTCACTTTTCTCATCTGTTAATAAATAGCCCATTACAAGCGCTGCTCCAGCGCCAATAAGTACTCCGGTAATTAGTTTAGACATATTTTTATTTTTAACAAGTATTATAAATAAATATGCCACACCACCCACAAATCATATAAAGAAAAACCCCGCATTTGCTGCGGGCTTTAATCCGGGCAATTCAAATAGCTGAATCTTTAAAAAGAAGTTCCTGTGACTGGCACTATTTTTTAATTGTCAGCAAAAAAGATTTTGGTTTTGAAAAGGACGTATCGCAAATTATGTATTACCGGTCACAGTTGGATTAATAAGGATGCAATGAACAGGATAAACGGCTCTCCCTATGAATATGAATACGTATTGACCCGATTTTGTACCACGTGCCATAAAATGGTTCCTGTCCGGCAATTTTTAGTGGATTTTGAAATAAAAAAATGAAAAAACAATAAAAAACCCTCGCGATTTCCTTAATTTCCTTTCGCGTACATCACAAACTTTCTTTCATCACGTTCCCATAAACTTTTCTGTTCATTCCTTTATTAAAAGTTTCTTCAATATCAATTTTAAAAGAAGAAGTTGAAAAAATAATTACGGGCACCTTATCCAGTTTATTGATGTTTCTGATTTCTTTCAGGCATTCAATTCCGCCTTTACACGGCATATTTATATGTTTAACAAAACTTCTATTAAAAGCCGTACATGTTTCCGCGCATTTAACAACAGTTTTATGAAAACATGGACATGTTTCCATGCATTTAACAATAGTTCTATGAAAACCTGTACATGTTTCCACGCATTTAACAACAGTTTTATGAAAACCTGTACATGTTTCCACGCATTTAACAATAGTTCTATGAAAACATGGACATGTTTCCACACATTTAACAACAGTTCTATGAAAGCATGGACATGTTTCCACACATTTAACAACAGTTCTATGAAAACATGGACATGTTTCCATGTGTCTAATAACACTTTAATGAAAATGCAGCTTCAAAATAAATTTCAGGGGTGTAGTGAAACTGAAATTCAATGATGTAACCTATTCCCCGAATTTCAGTAAAATTCTTTTTGCGTATTCTAACATTTAAATACCATGAAGAGAAACAAAATCCGCTCATCCCCATCTGTAAAAAGCAGGCTAAGCACCGAATTAATTGTTAAAGCTGTTTTAGGGACAGGAATACTTTCTGTTATCCTATTTTATATTGTAACCACAATTCAATTTTTTAAACCGGAAATCAGCGTTGCAGCAAACCCAGGGGATTATCAAACGGCAGGAACAGGAAATTGGGCAAATGCAGCTACCTGGCAAAAATTTAATGGCACAGGGTGGGTTGCGGCCGGCACTGCTCCAACAAGCTTGGATGGCGTTATTACTATCCGTTCAGGACATACTGTAACTATAGCCGCATTAGCCACTGTTGACCAGGTGGTAATAAGCTCAGGAGCAACAGTGATTTTGAATAACGGAATCACCCTCACACTAATGAATGGCGCTTTGACTGATTTAGATGTTTCGGGCGTATTTAAAAATTCGGGAACAGTAATTAGTACAGGAGCTGCCATTGTCTATAAAAGCACAGGAAAATACCAGCATAGCTTCAGTTCTTCATCCGGAACTATTCCCGCAGCAACGTGGAATGCAGGTTCTACCTGTGAAATTATTAATGTGGGTGGTGCCTCAGCTCCTTCAGGACTTAACCAGGCGTTTTCGAATTTTACGTGGAATTGTCCTGCGCAGGCTAATGATTTAACAATGGGTGGGCAACCCTCTTCAATCACGGGCGATTACAGCATATTGAGCACAGGAACAAAGAAATTAAGGCTTGCAACCGGTAATTCAACGCTGACCATAGGAGGTGATTTTTTGCAATCAGGCGGAAATTTTTATCTCACCGACACAGATAATGGCACTACTACAATTAATATTACAGGTGACTTTAGTGTAACGGGAGGCATACTTTCATTTGGAGCAAAGAAGAATCTTATCTCTAATATAACAGTAAACGGAAATTGGGCACAATCAAATGGTACGATCACTAAAGATGAAGAAGGCGCCAACAGCACAATTACCGTAAATGGGACATGGACTCAAAGTGCTGGTACCTATTCAGAACCTAAAAAAAATGCTGTCAGCACATTTAATATATATGGAAATTATACCCATTCCGGTGGAACATACACGACCGATGAAGATATAAACCTGAGCACCTTTAATATATATGCGAATTATTCGCATACGGGCGGTACTCTCAACGCAAACGGCAGTAAAAATGCCAATATTAAAGTTTACTTTAAGAAAACAGGCAATCAAATATTTACAGCCTCAGGCAATACTGTTACCGGCTACGTTGATTTTACAGTTAATAGTGGTTCTGTGTTAGTAATGGCAAACAATATTATGAAAGGAAGAAACTTTACTTTGTCATCAGGAGGAGGAATACAATTGGGTTCTGCTGCAGGCATAACAACATCAGGTGCAACAGGAAATATACAGGTAACAGGCACACGTGCATACAATACAGCCGCCAATTATACTTATAATGGCTTGGTTTCACAGGTTACAGGCAATGGATTACCTGCTACGGTTAACAATCTCACCATAAACAACAGCAGCAATGTAACACTTACCGCTACAGTATCCGTCAGTAATGTGCTGACGCTCACAAGCGGCAAATTAATTACGGGAGCAGCCAATGAAGTAAGAGTTACCAATACCTCTGCTGCAAGCATTACTGGCCATTCCTCTTCTTCTTATGTAGTTGGATTTCTAAAAAGAACTGTTGCAGGTACGGGTACCTATGATTTTCCGGTTGGAACAACAGGTTTTTATGAATTGTCAACCATAGCGCTTACAGGTGCGACCGGCTTTACAACTATTGTTGCATCTTTCACTAATGCCAATCCCGAAACGGCATCGTTCCCGTTAACAGGTTTGCAGGTGAACGGACTGTCTATTGACCAGATGCTGAACTATGGGTATTGGACGTTGACACCTAACACAGCGATGACAGCAGGAACATATACCGTTACGTTAAAGGAAATGGGGTATAGTCCTCCCAGTGGCGGACGCAGTTACTGTGTTTTAAAAAGAACAAACACCTCTTCCCCGTGGACATCGGTGGGAACACACAACAATAATACGCAAAGCGAAATTGGAGGAGTGGTGACGGCAGTGCGTTCAGCAATAAATTCTTTTTCTGATTTTGCCATTGGTTATGGTGAATATCTTCAATTTAAAGACGCTGTATTATACAGCGGTACAGCCGGACAACCCAATGCCATTTATGTTTTTTATGATGTGTGTACAAATGTGGATGCATGGGTGCAAATCCTGAGCCTCGTTGGAGGCGCCACGCTGGATGATGTTGATCATTTTACTGATGGATACGATGAAGCCTGGCAGCCTTTTATTGCTGCAGCTCCAAACTGCACCTCTTCCGTAAGATGGCGGGTAACATTTAAAAGCGGTGGAACCGCTGCCGATACCATTTTGCCTTACATTGCTATTTCCGCTGTAGATGTGGACGGGGCAAGCACCGGGGATTTAAAAGAATTCGTGGCAGCAAGTAATATATACAGCTATGCTCTTGATCCGGGTACTTATTTAACAGTAACCGCCAATAGCGGATCGTACAAGGCCACTTCCACCCTGGCCAATGAGCCGCTGATTGATACGGCTGCACGCAAGAATATATACCAGATTAACTATAGAAATGTTAATACCTTTAATTATGAAACAGGAGCTATCAGTACGGCAGGTGGAATTAAGGTAAGGGAAAATTGCCTGTATTTCCATCCCTTTTTCACCGGAAATGTTGCGCTTCCTGTCAGATTGTTAGGCTTTACTGCTAAACCTTCAGGAAAAGACGTGGAAATTAACTGGTCAACAGCAGCAGAAATTAATAATGATTATTTTACCCTGGAACGCTCAGAAGACGGAATATCGTTTTCCAGGTTGACAAAAATAAAAGGTTCGGGAAGCACAACTACGCTCCACAAGTATTTATATACGGATGAAAATCCGCTCCCGGGTACCTCCTATTACCGCCTCACTCAAACCGATTATAATGGCAAGTCTGAAACATTCCGTCCTGTATCTGTTTCACTTGGATCAAAACAAATTGTTGCTGATGAGTTCCGTGTTTTCCCGAACCCGTTTAAAGAATCTTTCTCCGTTCAGTTCAAATCTGAACAGCAGGGTGAAATGCAATTGCAATTGCTCAACTATAGCGGAACTGAATTATTTTCACAGGCTGTTACGGCTGAGGAAGGAACTAACACCATCCGGTTCGAACCAACCATAAACATCGTTCCGGGGTTGTATATCTTACGAGTTTCAAAAGATAATGACGTGCTGGCTAATTTAAAGGTACTTTGTAAAAAATAAGCCGGGAATCAGGCCCCACCTAACCTCCCCGGAAGGGAGGGATGCTGACGCTTATGTGTGATAATCGGTTTACTATTCCTTTTCAAGATCACTGATCAGTTTATTTAAGCTTTGTTCACACCCAATCATCCTATCCACGTTTTAGTGCGGTTGTCCTCCGAGGATTAGGGGTATGCGACATGCATACAAATTGACCTGCTGCGAAAAATGCGTAGCGGGTCAATTTAAATTCTAGTCAGTGTCTGATTTTGAAATGTTAATGAAGTTTTGTGACTTAGTGCCTTTGTGGCTATACTTTAAAAATTATTTTGCCACAAAGCCACAAAGTCACTAAGAAGCACAAAAAGATCTAAACTGACCCGCTACCAAAAATTCGTTGAACAGTTGTGTCAGCTTCATTTAATCTTCTGCCGGTGATAAAAATTATTTTTTAAAAATAAAATACACGGCAAGTATTAAGAAACAAAACCCAATCAAATGATTTACCCTGAACGTTTCATTTTTAAAAAAGAAAAGTGTGAAAGCGGTGAATACAACTACGGTAATTACTTCCTGGATGACTTTAAGCTGCCATAAATTAAATGGCCCGCCATTTTC
>DATEMK010000228.1:0-3348 GCA_035275625.1 Bacteroidia bacterium | reverse complement strand
CCATGCGATTTTATTATATCATAAGAAATGGAAAGCCCCAACCCTGTACCTTCTCCTGTAGGTTTGGTGGTGAAAAAAGGTTCGAAGATTTTTTTTCTATCCTGTTCACTGATGCCTTTGCCGTTGTCTTTTATTTTTATTGTTATGAAGTGGTGAAGTGAGGAAGTGATGAGGTGGACTGATGGTTTGAAGTCGGGTGACTTTTGACTTTTTTCCTTCACTGCGTAAAAGGCATTATTCAGGAGATTTAAAATGACACGACTTATATCCTGCGAAATAAGATTTACACGCGGAAGATTTTTATCAAATGATTTTATTATTTCACAGTTAAAACCGGGATTCGCTGCCTTTATTCCGTGATAGGCCAGGCCGGCAAATTCATCACACAATTTATTTATATCTGTGAGTTGTTTTTCACCTGTGCCGCTGCGCGAATGCTGGAGCATATTCTGCACGATGCTGTCAGCGCGTTTTCCGTGAAAAGAAATTTTTGAAAGGTTATCTTCCAAATCTTTAAAAATCTTATTTTTTTCTTCTTCATTTTTTGTTTGCCTGATTTCTTCAACCAGTTCAACGGATACATCAGAAAAATTATTTACAAAGTTCAGCGGGTTTTGAATTTCATGTGCAATGCCTGCAGTGAGCCCGCCAAGCGAAGCGAGCTTTTCGGCCTGGATCAATTGCTGCTGCGTGTCGCGCAATTGTTTATTTGCAATGCGCTGCTTGTCATAATTCCTGTAAACAAAAAATAAAAGCACTATCACTACGAGCAATCCGCCAAATCCACCGTAACTAAAAATGCGCTGCCGTGACAGCTTTATTTCATCCAGCCTTTTCTCTTGTGCAAATTTCAGACTGTCTGCAAGATGCTTTTTATCGAACACATATTGCATTTGCAATTGTGTAATTGCTTTGTTCTTATCGGCATTAAAAAGCGAATCGCTCATTTGCTCGTACAATATGCGGTACCGGTATGCATTTTTAAAGTTATCCGAATTTGCATAGGCTTTTGCAAGCTCAGCATAAATGTTCTTTAAATAATCAACTGCGCCAACTTCTTTAGCCAGTGCGAGTGCGGTTGTTTCATTTTTGATCGTCTCCCTGATGTTTCCCTGCTCTGCGTAAAGCAAACCGATGCTTAAATATACATCAGCCATGCTTTTTTTTAAGCCCATTTGTTTTTTAATTTCCAGTGCATCCAGGTAGTATTGCAATGCTTTTGCATAATTGCCTTCTTTTTTATATACGTCACCAAAATTATTATAGGAAATGGCAATGCCTTCCTTATCACCAATTTCTTTTCGAAGCTTCAATGCCTCATTGTAATTATTGATGGCTTCAGGATAATTTCCCATTTCAAAATGTATAAGGCCTATATTGCTGTAAGATTCAGTGAGCCCCCATTTATCGCCTGTTTCCAACCTTATTTTTAAAGCGCTTGTGGCGCTTTTTAAAGCTTCGGGAAAATTTTCCTGGTTTATATAAACAGTGCTGATATTGTTATACGCCTGCGAAATGCCTTCCTTATCATTAATTTCTTCATTGATCTTTAAGGAACTCAAATAATTTCTTAATGCTTCAAGAAAATTACCCTGGTCGTCATATACCAGGCCGATATTATTATACGATTTTGCAATCGCGGCTTTGTTACCGCTTTCCAGCCTGATCCTTAAAGCCTCTTCATTATAAGACAAGGCTTCCTGATAATCTCCCCTGTACCAATAAATGACACCCATGCTGCTGAGCGCATTTCCAATTCCTTTTTCATACCCAATAGTTTTTGAAAGTGATAAAACCTGCTTGGCATACATCATGGATGTATCAAGGTTGCTGCTCCAGTATTCGCGGCTAAGCTGGTAAAGGATATTGGCTTTTATGCTGTCGGAAAGATCGGGGGATCCAAGCTGTGATTTACTTTTAAGAGCTTCAAATTTTTTTAGCTCAAGATTTAAACTGTCAACTAAAAGGAAATTTTGTGAAAAGAGATCATGGGTGTTTATTAAAAAGAAAAAAGAAATCAGGATCCTGAAATTAAACATATTTGAGAGTCAGATGAAGTCAAAGTTCACCAGTAGTATTCAGCAAATATAAGGGGTAAATTAAAACAGATGCAACAGCTGAATATATAAATTGGCTGCTTACTAATGTTTTTTTGCAAGGCTTTGAGGAATCTTAAAATCAGGCAGGGAGGTTAATTGAGAAATTCAAATATCCCGGCTGCTCCCTGGCCTGTTCCCACACACATTGTCACCATTCCGTATTTTAATTTTCTCCTGCGCATTTCGCTAAAAAGCTGCACGCTCAGCTTCGCACCCGTGCAGCCCAGCGGATGCCCAAGCGCAATGGCGCCTCCATTAACATTTACAATTTCGGGATTCAATCCTAACGTTCTGATAACTGCCAGCGCCTGAGATGCAAATGCTTCGTTCAATTCAACCAGTTGAATATCATTTTGCTTTAAACCTGCTTTTTTTAATACTTTCGGAATGGCTTCCACCGGGCCGATTCCCATAATGCGGGGTTCAACAGCAGCCACAGCATAATTTACAAAACGTGCGATGGGTGTTGCATTCAATTGTTTCAGCATATTTTCTGAAACTACAAGAACAAAAGCTGCACCATCACTTGTCTGGGAGGAGTTGCCCGCAGTAACGGAACCCGTGGCCGAAAAAACAGGTTTTAATGAAGCGAGCTTTTGAAGTGAAGTGTCCTCACGCGCGCCTTCATCGGTATCCACAACATATTCCCGTGTTTTTCTTTCCTGCCTGCCGGCAGGCAGGTTTTCATTCTCGTCAAGATAGGTTTCTGAAATTTTTACAGGAACAATCTGGTCTTTGAACAATCCTGTTTTGATTGCATGGACGGCTTTTTGATGTGACTGGAGAGAAAAGGCGTCCTGGTCTTCACGGCTGACTTTATATTCTTTGGCGACAGCCTCGGCAGTTAATCCCATTCCCCAATACCAGTCAGGATGTGTTTTTGCAATTTCATAATTCGGAACGATGCGCCATCCACCGAATGGAATGGGTGACATAGTTTCAACTCCCCCTGCAATGATGCAATCTGCAAGCCCTGCTTTTATTTTTGCAGCGGCAATTGAAATGGTTTCCAAACCGGAAGCACAATAACGATTCACTGTCATGCCCGGAACTTTGACGGTATTCAATCCCATCAATGAAATCATTCTGCCGATATTCAAACCCTGTTCTGCTTCGGGGGTTGCATTTCCGACAATGACATCGTCAATTAATTCTTTGTCAAGATGGGGAATTGTTGTCAATAAATTTTGCACTACTTCAGCCGCCAGATCATCAGCACGCATAAACCGGAATTTCCCTTTAGGCGCTT
>DATEMK010000227.1:0-4583 GCA_035275625.1 Bacteroidia bacterium | reverse complement strand
TACCTCACCCGTATTAGTTTCGAGGCAGTAGAAAATTTTTTTTCTTAGGAGTTTTGCGTCATCAATAGTTTTTACAGACATTCCTACACCCAAAATAGTGGTATTGGCACTGCCAGGACCAGCTAATGTCGTTTGTTTGTGCTTTTTTGCTCTTGGTGTAGCACATTCAAAAAGAAGAAAGGGGCCTTCATCCAAAACATTTGTAAAACCTTGAGGAAGATTTATTTGAGCACAATTTAAAAATAAATGCTCACCAGTCGAAATTGCATATATTTTATTTTCTTTTCGCCACTTCCCTACATGGTCTTTTTTATAATCTGCCTCATAATCATTTCCTCCTCTTTTTATTATATCATTCGGTTTTCTGAGACTTATACGAAATGAATCAGTAATAGAGGGAGTTTTCGTTTGAATTTCCTGAATATTTATATAACCACCTCGTGGGTATACCGTATTTTGACCAAAACCATTGTAAAATAATATGAGCAAAAGGAGTACTAAAAAAATAAATTTAAATGGAATTTGTTTCAAGGAGTAAATTTGTAATTTCCAAATGTTTTCTAAAATGACCGATTTTATTTCGTCCAAACCAATTCATTCTTCTCATCAATGCTCAGCTTGACAGAATCACCTTTTTGCAATTCACCTGCAATAATTTTCTTGCTCATTGGTCGCCTGATTTGATTTCGTATCACACCTGCAATGGGTCGTGCGCCATACTTGGGTGTAAAACCTGATTTAGCAAGAAATTCTTTTGCTGCTTTATCAACATTCAATTCAATTCCCTGCCTGCCTAGTATTTTCATAAAATTATTCAGCTGTATCTGGAAAATATTAATAACAATTTTTTCTGTGATTGGTGAGAAAGGTACAATTTCAGTCAGCCTTGCTAAAAACTCAGGCCGGAAATAGCGCGCCATTATGTCCATCAGATCTGCCGTTTTTGGAATTTCACCTTTGCCAAAACTTTCAATTACAAAATCAGATCCGACATTGGAAGTAAACAAAACAACGCTGTTTGAAAAGTCACCTTCTTTGCCCAAACGATCGTGTAATTTTCCTTCGTCCATTATTTGCAAAAACAAATCAAAAACTGACGGATGCGCTTTTTCGATTTCATCAAATAACACTACGGCATAAGGTTGCTGACGAATTTTATTAACGAGCAGGCCTCCTTCTTCATATCCTACGTACCCCGGGGGAGCGCCATATAACAAAGCCGCTGAATGTTCTTCTTTAAACTCACTCATATCAAACCGTATGAGCGCATTTTCATCATTAAATAAGAATTCTGCGAGTGATTTTGCCAATTCCGTTTTACCGGTTCCGGTTGGTCCCAATAAAAAGAATGATCCGATTGGCTGACCGGGCTTACTCAGTCCTGAGCGCGATTCAAGAATGGCTTCGCAAATTGCCCTGACCGCATGGTCCTGCCCCACTACCCTTTTCATCAGCAGCTGATCCATGTTCATCAGCTTTTCTCTTTCCTGTGCCTGGAGTTTTCCCAGGGGAATCCCGGTTTTATGTGCCACAACTGCAGCTACATCTGTTTTTTCAACCTGGTCGCGTTTTACTCCCGCAGCTTCATTTAATTTTTCCAGCAGTTTTTTAAGATGCTTATGCAAATTGTCGGTTGATTCAAGGTCGGTTTTTGTTTCTTCCTCCACCTGGCTCAACAAAACAGAGCTTACTTTATTTTTCAGCAATCCCACAAGCCATTGCAATTCTTTCAGGAACTCTTCATCGGAAATATTTTTTTTCTTCTCTATCAGTTGTGTTAATTCACCCTGAACAGATTCAACACCTTCCTTGCTTGTTTCTCCCATCATCTTAATAGCGGACATGGTACGGTCAATAAGATCAATGGCTGAATCGGGAAGGCTTCGTTCTTTTAAATATCTTTTTGACAACCGGATTGATTCGGTAACCACATCATTGGCTAATTTTAAGTTGTGATGTTTCTCATAATGCGGAATTACAATGTTCACCATGCGTACCGCAGTTATTTCATCAGGTTCTTCCAATTTTATTAATTCAAAAAGACGGTTGAATGTTTCATCGGTTTCAATATGTTTCCTGTAATTATCATTTGTTGTCGCGCCAATGATGGTTAATTCTCCTCGTGCAAGTTCAGGCTTCAAGATATTGGCTAATCCGGGTGTGGCCCCATTTTTATCAAGCAGCGAATGAATATTATCAATAAATAAAATAGCTTTTTCAAATTGCTTGATGTCGGTAACGATTCCTTTCATCCGGTCTTCGGCTTCTCCTTTATACGATGCACCTGCTATAAAAGCTCCGGTATCTAATTCAAATACCAGGGCTTTTTTTAAATTCTCAGGAACTTTACCATTCAGAATATTTAAAACGAAGCCGTTTACCAATGCAGTCTTTCCCACACCCGGATCACCGGTAATAATTACGTTAGGCTTGGATCGCCTTCCCAGTATTTCTGCAATCATCCGAATTTCCTTATCGCGTCCAACAATCGCATCCAGTTTCCCATCCCGTGCCTGGGCAGTTTTATCGATGCAATATTTTGCAAGGACACCGGATTTAGCTGCAGGCGCTTTTCCATCTTTCTTTCCTGTTATCGCGGAATCAATAGCATTTTTCTCAAGGTCCTCCGAAACTACTTCCGCAACTGTAACCGGGAATGTTTTTAACTGGTCATAGCTGAAGGCAATTCCCGGGGTGCTGATAGCGCCAAGCATGCTCACCAGGTCAATTTCTTCCTTTGAAAGCTTGATCCGTATATTTTCTGCTTCATCGAAAAGTGATTTTATTTTTTCATCGCCTGTAGGCTCATCCACTTTTGTGGCTTTAGGATAAGATTCAATGCGGACATCCGCCCAGTCTTCCATAAAATAAAAATCTTTTCCTCCTCTTTCAAGATAAGAGCGCAGGCTTAATTCTTTATGCAGCATGCCACGCAGCAAATGCGCAGCAGAAAAATTTGCATTGGAATATTCTTTGGCGAGAGACTGAGCAATTTGAATCGCTTTTTTTATCTCTTGATTAAGGTTTAGATTTTGCATGACAAATATTTTTGTTCTTTAAGAAACCAAATCAACTTAGATTACCGGTTATAAATGAGATCACCGGGAGTTTTTGAGAGTATTTTGTTTATGTTAAAGTAAGAAACAAAGATAGTGACAAGAATAATTATCCCGAGCAAAACAAAAGTTTGAACATCAAACAATCTGAAATATTCGGGCTTATCATCAATATTCAGGCTGGTTTCAAACATCAATCCAATGAATTTTCCCAGAAGAAATGCAGTCGCAAATGAAATTGCCAGACCAAGTATGATAAAACGCATCATAATTTGAAGATAAATGTTTTTTGATTCTTTATCACTTAGTCCGAAAGCTTTATAAGTACCAATATTCATTTTTACCTTATGCAAATGAGTTTTAAGTAGATTTGAGATAAATAAACTAATCGCTAAAATTGAAAATACAGTCAGAAGTGCTGCGATTAACCATGTCATTTTGCTGATATAATTAAAATTCTTTTTCTCTTTCACAGCTCCTGCATCTACATCAATCATATTGTTTTCATCTTTAATATCACCTTCGTTTAAAGAAATATTGATATATTTTGAAAAGTCTTCTATTTTATCAAGATTCTTAAAATTGATACTTAAATAATCATAGATAGTATTATCAGGTTGTTCCGGAGCAATGTTATAATTAAACACTCTAAAAAACTTTCCTTTGTTTTTTACATAATAAGGCAAGGTTGTAATTTTCTCATATAGATTTTCGGCAACTTCTGCTTCTTCTGGTCGCGTATTAAAAGACACAGAAACAGCAAAGCCTCTTCCAATAATTTCTTCGCACTTATCAATATCAATGGTTAAATCATCAGTTGTAAATTCAGGAGTAAGGTTCTTTAAATTTCTCTTAATTTCCTCAGAAAGGAGTTTAGCTGACTCTTTATTTTCTCCCGTATAAATAATAATACTTTTACTTTGTTCCTTAAAGTCAAATATGCATAGTCGGTCTGTCATATACGAATCGTGAAAAAAATTTGTAATAATAAAATTGTTTCTATTAGGGATGGATTTAATGACCGCTCTGATTGGAATAGGAACTTTATAATTTTCCGACAATGCTTTTGAAATATTCTTATCATTATTATCAAAGTAAATAATTTTTGCATCTTTTGAATAGCCCAGTCTTTCAAGTAGCTTACGTGTAATAACAATTCCCATGTCTCGCTCACAATTAAAATTTGTATCACCTGAAATTCGATTGTCTTCATTAAACAAATCCAATCCAATGGGATCATCAACAGACATCAATCTTCCTTTACTGTATTCCGAAACATTTTTATTTGCCGGAAAAAAAAACAATGGTGTTTCTTTGTATTTGGTCGCTGATTTAATAAGATAGTTATTTTTTATTTCATCACTGTTAAGTGTATCCAAAATATTATTAACGACAGCAGATGAGCTTTTTGGACCCGGCAGTTTTATAGTAAACCAATTTACAAACGGATCATTAATTTTTTTTTGCAGGTAATTAAGAGCCCCGTTAGCAAAACCAATGGCAAGAAATGTAATTGAAATAATAGTA
>DATEMK010000226.1:0-3029 GCA_035275625.1 Bacteroidia bacterium | reverse complement strand
GTTCGCAGCGATTCAAACCACACTGCCAGCGCGTGACGCTGCTCTTCGTTTAATACTGCGTGGCGGTGCAATAAAGTATAGGAATATAAAGGCATTTCACCTTCCTGAACCATTTCAATGCATTCTTCCAGCTTATGATCTGCCTTTTTACTGCTGTAACCTGTCCATTCTGAAAAATTAAGATGATGCCTTGCCTCCTTGATATGGTTCTTTATCCACCAGGATACAGGCGCCACGTTTGTGTACCAGGGATAGACAGTTTCATTAGAATGACAATCATAGCAGGAAGTTTTAAGAATGTGTGCAATGCCGGGTGATGGCCTCTTGTTATTTATAAAATCTGCACCCGGTTCCACAGGAGGATTGGTTTTATCAATCCTGATAAATTGAATGACTGCTAAAATTAGCAGCAACGCCAAAATTGCTTTTTTAAAAGAGAAAATTTTTATTCTCATTTTTAATATTGCGATTGTCAAACAATAATGTCAAGGCGAAAGATAAGTTTTTTAATATTCAGGCCGAAACTATTAAACAGGTTCGATAAAAATTGTCAGTCCTGTTTTTAAAAAAAATAATCCTCGTGTCTTTTTAACAAATGGCAGTTAACAACTTTTAAGTTCAGGCGCTTAAACTTTTGCTTTGTTATTAATTTTACAATCCTAAAACAAAATAAAAATGCCAACTAAAAAGAAAGCTGCCAAGCGCAGCAAAACCGCAAAAGCAAAAAGCAAAGGCGGAAAAAAGAAGAGATAGTAAAAAATTATTTCTTTGTAAAAACCACTTCCCATAAAGAAGTGGTTTTTTATTTTGATGGCTGATGTAAAACATAAAGTGTTTGCAGGTTAGTTGTGTCGCTCAATATAGTCTTCAAAACTTCAGGCACGAATTTTTAATAATAGTTCTAAAGAGAAATCGTGAAAAAATTAATTTTGTCAATTGCCGCAGCCCTTATAGTCAGCATCAGCCAGGCACAAATAAATAAAAAAGATACAGTAATGCCTGATACGAACCAGGTTGAAAAAATTCACAAAATGCCAATGGATACCATGCCTCACAACAGGCCCGCAGTACCCCTTACCCCAAAAGATACGGTGATAAACCGTAAATCCATTGATGATGCTGACCCGAAAAAATCTGAATCACCCAAATAAATTTTAATTTTCTAAACCCATAAAATGTCGCAGGAATTTAAGGCAAATTAAAAATAAGAAAAGGGAGGTTTAACTCCCTTATCTAACCTAACCCTGAAAATATGAAAAGCTGACCCTATTATTTTTCTGCTTTTACGGCATCCCTTATCATTTTAATTTTATCATGAGATTCTTTTATGCTTGTCCTCTGATGGCTCACGGTTGATTTTGCTTTTGCAGAAATGTCATTTGATTCCAACGCGTCATCATAAGCTTCCACCGCTGCATCTTCTCCAAACTCGCAGGAACTTACAATCGCTTTGGTATCTTTCGCGGTAAGCGCTGCTTTAATATCCATCCAGGCATGATAAACTTTTCCTGCAGCAGTATTTCCTTCTGCCGGTGACCCGCCATGGGATACAACCTCCGTAATTAGTTCTCCCCTGTATTGGCGGCTGTCATCTGCCAATTCAATGAATAACGATTTCAATTCAGGATCTTCAACTTCTTTTGCAGCTTTTTCATAACCATCAATCCGGTCATTATTAATTTCAATTAAACCGTTCAGGAGCGATACTGTTTTTTCATTTGTATTTTCCATGCTATTTAATTTTAATATTCACATTAAAAATGCATGCCAGCTTTTATGGCATCATTGTTTCCATTAAATGAGAAAGATTATGGAAGAACCTCCCGGCATCCGGTTAACACCACGCAAATTCAAGGCAATAGCGAATGACAGTAAAAAAACCGCTGAAGCAGTAAATCTTTTATACGTTACTGATGCCGCTCCAGGAATTCGGAGAGTTAAAAAGAGCAAATTGTTTTTTTACACGTTTAATAATAAAAAAGTTAAAGATAACTTAACCTTAGAGAGAATCAAAAGCCTTGTGATTCCGCCAGCCTGGGAAAATGTTTGGATATGCAGGTTCCCGGAGGGACACATTCAAACTACCGGCCTGGATGTAAAGAAAAGAAAGCAGTATAAATACCATCCCCTGTGGAATAAATTGCGAAATCAAACAAAATTTTTCAGGATGTCAGAATTCGGGGAGACGCTTCCTCAACTTAGATTGAAACTGGAGAAAGATATTTCTCAAAAGGATTTGACCGAAGAAAAAGTTATTGCAACAGTAATCAGCCTGATGGAACGCACCTATATCCGGGTAGGAAATTCATCGTATGAAAAATTATACGGTTCACACGGATTGACAACCATGAAGGACAGGCACGTTAAAATTAATGGCGAAAATCTTTCTTTCGCTTTCAGGGGAAAAAAAGGAATTCAACATCATGTTTCTATAAAAAACAGGCGGCTGGCGCGAATAGTAAAACAATGCCGCGACATTCCGGGAAAAGAATTGTTTCAGTACCAGGATGAAAACGGAAATTTTAAAACTATTGATTCCGGAAAGGTAAATGCCTACATAAAAAATATTACCGGGAAAGAGTTTACCGCTAAAGATTTTCGCACATGGGCCGGTTCGCTTAATGCTTTGCTTGCTTTTAAGAAAATCGGTTTTGCCGAAACTATAACAGAATCAAAAAAGAAAATTACAGAGGCGCTCGATTTTGTAAGCAATCAATTAGGCAATACGCGAACGGTCTGTAAAAAATATTATGTGCATCCGCTGATCATTGAAATGTATGAAAACAAATCTCTTCAATCGTATCTTGATGAACTTGATAAAATAGAAAAAGATGATGATAAGACAGGGCTTGCATCGGAAGAAAATATTTTAATGAAAATTTTAAAATTAAATATTAAGGCGTAAAAATTAATTTAAAATTTTATGTTCCACCGGAATCATTTCTTCCAGCTGTTTTCTTTTTTCTTTTAAAAAGTCAATGTCGTTTTTAAGATGAGCAATTAAAGATTGTTCCGCACTTTCACTGAGT
>DATEMK010000225.1:0-7945 GCA_035275625.1 Bacteroidia bacterium | reverse complement strand
AATATAAAAATTCATTTTATAGAATATGTAGAAAAAAATCATCATATTAGTATCGGTTTTAAATTTGCAGGACAATTATATAACCTCCTTTTAAATATGACAAAAATTCTTATAATAGAAGATGACCTTGATATGAGCCAGCTTCTGAAAAGATTTTTAACCAGGCATGGTTTCGAAGTTGAATTGGCTCAGAATGGAAGAAAAGGAGTGGCTGCATTCGCTGCCTTTCAACCGCAATTAGTTTTATGCGACTACCGCCTTGGCGATATGGATGGAACCGAAGTGCTCAATAAAATTAAAGACATTGAGCCTGCCGTTCCTATTATTATAATGACCGGTTATTCTGACATTCGCACAGCAGTGAATGTTATGAAACTGGGCGCTTATGATTACCTCGCCAAACCATTGCTTCCGGATGAAACGCTTCAGCTTATAAAACGTGCATTAGAAACTAAACCGCAAAGTTTTCACATGATGGAAGAAGAAAATCATGATGTCAATTCATCTGAATTGCAAACAGCTGTTAAAGTTAAATCGGCTATCGGTAAAAACGAATTTGTATATGGCAAAAGTGAAGTGTCAAAAGAATTGTTACGACAGATAGAATTAGTTGCTCCCACCAATTACAGCGTGATTATTTATGGTGAAAGCGGAGCCGGCAAAGAAGCCATTGCTCAGACAATACATAAAAAAAGTAAGCGTGCGCGTCAGCCTTTTGTTGCAATGGATTGCGGAGCTATCTCCAAAGAACTTGCCGGAAGTGAATTGTTCGGTCATGAAAAAGGTTCTTTTACAGGCGCGCTTGGAACTAAAATAGGGCACTTTGAATTGGCAAATGGCGGAACTATTTTTTTAGATGAAGTGACCAACCTTCCCTATGATGTTCAATCCTCTTTGTTGCGGACTGTGCAGGAACGCAAAATAAAGCGGATAGGCGGGTTAAAAGAAATTCCGATTGATGTTCGAATCATTGTTGCCAGCAATGAAAATTTGCTGGAAGCTCAAAGGAAAGGAAAATTTCGCGAAGATTTATACCACCGCTTTAATGAGTTCCATCTCACTGTTCCGGCTTTGCGTGAACGAAAGGATGATATTCTGATGTATGCAAAATATTTTCTGAAATCTGCAAATGAGGAGTTAGGAAAAAATATCGCAGGCTTTGCACCGGGAGTGGAGGAGCAGATTTTAAATTATCCCTGGTACGGCAATCTCCGTGAAATGAAAAATGTTCTTCGCAGGGCTGCGCTGCTCAGCGTGGGAAATTTAGTGGAAGCCCAATCACTTCCGTTTGAGATTTCAAATTTCAGCCGTACAACAGCGGCAATTACGGAAGAACTACATGCACCGGCACCGGCTCTGCCTATGCCCGAACCAATAGCCTCGCATCCTGTAAGAGAAGAAAAAACAAATCTTAAATCCGCAGCTCTTGAAGCAGAATATGATTTGATTTTAAAAGTTTTGAAAGAGGTGAATTTTAACAAAAGCAAAGCGGCAAAAATTTTAAATATTGACCGGAAAACACTTTACAATAAAATGAAAGCGTTTAAACTCGAAGCTTAAGTAATTGAATATTTATAGTGAAATAAAAATATTTTGAGCGGGTGAAGACTCCTTATTATTTTCTTTTGCGCAACTTGTACAGGATACCCACAATCAAAACCGCAACTGCCAAACCAAACCACCATGTCATTGTCATATTAACCGTTTTTTTATCTCCCTTAAAGTGAGAAGTTAGTTTTCTATCAATTAGAGAAGTCCTTATAAGTTTGTTTTCAAAAACCGTGTGCTATATATTTTTTCATCACACATAATTTTTAACATGTAGAGTCCTGCAGGTAAATCAGCTGTTGAAATGATCAGCTTGTTTTCACGCTGAAAACAATGGATGGCAGTTGTTTTACCAGTAGCATCAGCAATTAATGCAAACGCAGTTTTACTTTGCTGAGGTAACTCAACATACAGCAGGTTTTCTGAAGGATTGGGATAACATGCAACCGGGGCCGCAGTATAAGATGGAATGCCGGTTGCAGTAAATTCGTAAGCCCCTATATCGGGTATTACCCCGCGGGTTACGCCAAGCACATCTGTAGTTATGCCCCCATACGTTATACCCAGGTTGTCCGCTGCCGGGTTGGTCGGTTGCGGTAAAGTCGGAGATACAAGCATGGGATCAAGAGACACGCTGTTGCCATCTTTCCCGCTGGCTGCATTCCAATTGGCAAGCGTTGGATAATAAACCGGTACGAGGGAACTCTTCATAGCCACGTTGCCACCGGGTATCCAAAAAAGGTTATAATCACTGTCAAACGCTGTGGTTACGGTTGCAATGGCGCCCAGCGCCAGGCAGGCTGCATCACCGGTGGTGGGTTGTGTAATATGCACCAGGTTATTCCGCAGGATGGAGTTGGTATTAGAAAGCTCCTCGCTGATGCCGATCAGGTCACCGGTCGTGGATAACGGGTTATCAATAGAAATAGTATTAAAAGCAATGATGGGTGCAGTGCCTCCTGTACGGACTTCTATGGCAGTAAAATTTCCCGAGGTGAGATGAATTTCATGAATAACATTATTGTAAACACGATGGCCGGTACCATCAAAAAGATAAATACCGCGGAGGGATACGCTGCCGTTGTTAACCTGAGAAACCCTGATAAAATTTCCGAAAATTTCTGTGTTGATATTAGCGGCCTGTGCCACCTGTATGGCATTGGCGGAAGTGATATTCGGAGTGCTCTTGTCAAAATGATTGTTGCTTACCACGGCTCCCTGTGTTTCGCGGAGATACACCCCGTTAGAGTGGAAATCATTAAACGTATTGTTATTGATAACAATGCCCGAGGCAAGATTCCCCAGGAGGCCGAAAACAGATGCGCCATATCCTCCCCCCGTTGCAACGCATCCTGTAATGGTGACGTCATGAAAATCACCGGTTACTAAAATGCTCGTGGCTGACCCTGAAGCAATATATCCTCCTATAAGTGTGCTGCTGGTCCCTGTCATATCTACTTCACAATTGCTGAGGTTGATGTGATTGCCCGTGCCCAGGATATGGATGCCATAAAATGCATGCGTGGAGGCGGGATCACGCACCACATGCAGGTTATTAATCCTAAAGTAATCGCAGTCGGCAAGGCGCAGTGCATGGCGGTCGGAAGAATCCGTAATTGCTGTAAGGGTTTCTCCGCTGCCTTCCAGCACGATGCCGGATGTGGCGCTGGTGCCTGCCGGGCTGCTGAATACTACCTGCTCCTGGTAGGGCCCTGAGCCTGCGGTAACTGTAGCCGTAACATTGGCTGATATTCCGTTACTGTTCAGGCTGGCGGCAAAATCGCTGAACGATTGAAAATTAGTACCGCCCGTAGCAACAGCAGAATTTATAGTATAACTTCCGGCTAACGGTTGGGCAATTGCTGCACCGTGCATGCAAAACGCTCCATAAATTAAAATAAATATTCTTTTTGCTTTTGTAATTTTCGTGATGATCATTTGTTGCTGATTTTAATAAAAGCAAATATACTGACATCATAAACTATTTGAAGCAGAAAAAAACCTGCAGGCTGAGAATTTAACACTCAGGCAGTGACACGAGGACGACCCGGGAGAAATCCAAAACCAATCACTGCTTTCCATCCATCCATTTAAAAAGTTTTAATTGTGTTATTCGATGGTGCAATAACAGGCAAAAAATCAGCCAACTTCCGGTTCTTTTTAAAAACCTTTTCGGGAAAAATTTTATTTTCCTGAAACTTTATCGGCCCCTTGAGACTCTTATTGTTTAAACCTTTGTAACTTCTTTGCCCATTTCCTTTACACCAGGTTATTTTATGAGCGCCCTACATGATTTCTGTTTTAACAATATGAAAAAGAAAATTTACGGTGTAATATTATTAATTGGAACAGGAATGGTAATTAATACCTGTTTCATTTCGCCTGCAATTTCACAACCGCTTGCCGGTGGGGCAAACCATTCGCTGGCTTTATGTATTGACAGCACAGTAAAAGCCTGGGGCCTGGGTACTAAGGGGCAACTTGGAAATGGAACAAATGTCAGCAGCTACGTGCCAATTAATGTAACAGGCCTTAATGGAATTATTGCCGTTGCAGCAGGAGGAGTTCATTCTGTTGCGTTGAAAGAGGATGGCACTGTATGGACATGGGGCCTGAATGATCACGGGCAATTAGGAGACAATACTGTAATTGACAGAAATACTCCGCAACAGACAGGGCTTACGAATGTCGTTGCAATTTCAACGGGATTTCATCATTCGCTGGCTTTGAAAAGTGACAGCACCGTCTGGGCATGGGGCTATAATATGCACGGTGAACTTGGCGATGGCACTACAACGGACAGGCTTGTTCCGACACAGGTGATCGGGCTCTCGGGAGTTATTGCTATTGAAGCAGGCTATCACCATTCACTCATCATTAAAAGCGATAGTACTGCCTGGTCGTGGGGTTGGAATTATTATGGTGAGTTGGGTGACGGCACGACTATACAGAGAACAACCCCGGTACAGGTTAGTAACCTTACTTCGGTAAAAACTATTTCAGGCGGCTCTTATATTTCTATTGCTCAAAAAAATGACGGTACCGTTTGGGCATGGGGGCTAAATTCTTTCGGACAGATAGGAGACGGAACAAATATTGACCGGTACACTCCCGTCCAGATTCTTTCTTCGTACCAGGTAAAATCTGTCCTGGCGCAATACTGGAGTTGCAAGGCGGTTAAGAATGATGGTACTGTTTTAACCTGGGGGCTTAATGACTTTGGTAATTTTGGCGATAGTACTCTTACCGGTTCAAATGTTCCGGTACAAAATGGGCTATATGATATAGCAGGTATATATGGTATGCAGCACCACACCTTTGCATTAAAAACTGACGGCACCGTTTGGGCATGGAGCGAAAACCAGGAAGGACAAATAGGCAATGGTACTATTGATTCCATTGGTGGCGCTGAGCCATGCTGGTGTAAAAAATATCCCGTGGAACTTACGGGATTGTGTATTATTTCCAGCCATATAACCTCCCATGATATGGAAACACAACCGCGAGTTGAATTTTTTCCTAACCCGGTTTTTGATGAGCTCAATATTAAGATTTCCGGAAAAGGAAAAAATCTTCTGAAAATTTATGATGCATTGGGAGCAACAATTATTTCAAAACAAATGAATGCCGGAAGCATCATTATTGATTTCAGCAAACAGGCAGGCGGGATATATTTTGCAAAAATAATTTCCGCTGATAAGATTTTTTATCAAAAAATTATTAAACAATAAGTCCCGGTTTATTTTCAACGGGGAAGTAAACACCCCGGGATCCAGGATGGGAGCGAGCTGACAGTATCTTTCCCGGCATTGTGAGTTACTTTCTCCCTTTTGACAATGTCTTTCTTTGAATTGACAACGCCTTTCTTTGTTTTGACAGCGTCTTTCTCCATTTTGGCAACATCATTCTTTATTTTGACAATGTCTTTCATAGTTTTGACAACGTCTTTCTTTGTTTTGACAATGTCTTTCTTGTGTTTGACATGACACTTCTTATATCTGACATGACACTTCTGCAAAATGACAGCGTCTTTTCGCAATCTGACAATTTGTTGGTAGAGATTAACTCCGTCATTTATGACGGAGTGTATAGTATATAAGGTGTGAGGGCTTTAGCCATGAGTTTTTTTCTTGTTCGTTTCTGATGCACGGACTGGCTCATTCAGCCACAGGCTGGATGCCCTGCTCGTGCAAAAGAAAGAACCAAACCTGCCGGGAGGCAGGCAGGGAAAAGCACACTACGAACACCAACTGAAAGCTTGTCCTTGTCGCACAAGCCATCGCTTCTATGCAGGACAACTTTCAGTTCGCACTGTTTGTGGACGAGCCAGCGCACCGGGTTATGGTTTGAAAAACTTTTATTATTAAATGTCATCCCGTAGGGATGAAAGCTTGGTAATAAAAACCAACCCGCTACTATTTAAAACCCCGTTAAGGGTTTGACATTTTCTTTTCCACTTTTTGTTTGGGCAAAAAGTGGAGCAAAAAGCCCACCACGAACGCCAACCGAAAGCTTGTCCTTGTCGCACGAGCTCACGCCTCTATGCCGGACAACTTTCGGTTCACACCGTTCGTGGACAGCCAACACACCCGCATCGAGTATTGCGGATAGTTTGAGCACATGCTTTGGATTTAAAAATGGTGGAGTGGGACAATTATAAAACGATTTTTTAAAAAATCTAACATGGACTGAGTGGTGAAAAAGAATGAAAATTATTGTTAACAGGTTATTAAATGCGGGTAATAACCTGTTAAACGTTGCATTTCTTTAAAAAGTTACATGTGTAATTGTTGTTCTGAAAATGCGCACTTGCCGGAAACGGATGATTGCATCTTTGTATCAAACAAAAACGTAAAAAAAATGAATAAAAGACAAAATGCAAAACTGAACATGTACTTAGGTGTACAATTATTTGTTGAAGGTAAAAACGCAATATGGTCGTTTTTATTATCCTTTGTGGCTGCTTTTACTTCTTTTAAAGCTAAGGTGGTTGACCTGGTGGCGGCTGTTAAGGAACAGGAGGAGATCATTAAGGGGTATGTGCTGGACAAAAGAAACAAACGTATTGCGATGTGTGAGCTTGCGAATAAGGTGCGCAGCGGAGTGCAGGCATACGCGACAGACCAGAATAATATGGTGCTGTATGAGAAGGTGAATTATGCAACGAGCAAGCTGATGGAAAAAAGCAGCAACCTGAGCAGGACGCGTTGCCAGATCATCCATGATGAAGCGAATACGATTATCGGAAGCCTTGCAGATTACGGATTAGTGCCGGCAGACCTGACAGCCCTGCAGACAGCGATTGATGATTTTGCAACCCTTATCAGCAACCCGAAGGACCATATTGCTGCGCGGAAGATGAATACGGAAAAAATTCTTAAGCTTATCTCGGATATTGATAGTATCCTGCGCAAGAAAATGGATAAGCTGATGGAAAATTTTAAACTGAGCGCTCCTGATTTTTACGCGCAGTATTTTAATAACCGTAAAATATTTGATTCGAAAACTAATTTTACGGAGATACGCGCTACTATTATTAATAAGACTACCGGGCTGAAACTGGAAGGTGTGAAGATGATTGTAGACGGAACCGACCATGATTATGAGTTTATTTCGAATACTAACGGTGTGGCGGATGCGAAGCAGATACACCCGGAGATTTATGATCTGAAGTTTGAATTGCCGGGATTTGAACCGCAAACGATTTCGAATATTGATGTGAGCCCGGGGGAGAAGGAGCTGATTGTTGTGGAGCTGATACCGCTACCGTAGCCCCACCTAAATCCTTCCGCCATAGGCGGAGAGGACTTGAAAAAATGAAACCCCGCTTGGATGAGCGGGGTTTTTCTTTTGAAAAAGTTGTCTGAACCTTGATTTACCTGATTAAATGATTATTATGATTAAATAGGAAGCTCGCGGTTTTTGCGGGCTTTATTTTTTAGTTTTGGTGTGCGGAACAAGGCGACAGAGTCCCTGTGAAAACAGGAGATTCTGTCGAGTACAGAGAATGTAATTGTAGAAAAAAAATAAATTTGTCAACATTGATTAATGCAATTAAATTATGGATGATTTTTCAAAAACATTAGGGAACAAATATGAATCCCTTGCCAACACTTATCTTAGGTTTGCGTTTATCCGGGAAGTTATTGTGATATCTCTTATTTTAACTATAGTTGGTGCTCTTTCAGCAATGGATAATGATGAAAATTCGAAAAATATAAGCTATCTTAAAACTTTAAATAAAATTACAGGAACATCTGTTGAGTCCAAGAATTGGGTTATTAATTTAATTTATTTTAATAATCGTATTGAAAATGATTTTGATATAATAAATCATGTTAAGGAGGGAGAAACCTTTTTAGATAATAAGGTTAAATGGGATATAAAGTCAGGTAGC
>DATEMK010000224.1:0-4128 GCA_035275625.1 Bacteroidia bacterium | reverse complement strand
ATAAATTCTGTGGTGAGAAAAAATATCCAGGAGCGTTAGTTAAAAAAACTATTCAAACTTTAAATTAAGCATTTCAATAATTACATTTGAAGGAATACAAAAGCCCAATCCTTCATATCCTTTCCCAAAAATCTTCATTGTTGTAATCCCGACTATTTCTCCTTTATCATTAATTAAAGGGCCACCGCTGTTACCCGGATTGATGCTGACATCTGTCTGTATATAATGAATATTTTTTATTTCCCTTTTGCCGCTGATAATACCTTTTGTTAATGTCTGGCCAAGCCTCGTATCTGCGGGGGTGCCTATGGCATACACTTCTTCACCAACTTCTGCTTCATCACTGTCGCTCAGCCGGAGCGCTTTTAAGTCAACTGCTGAAATTTTAATAAGCGCAAGGTCATATTCGGGATTGGATTTTATTATTGTTGCATACATTTTCATTTCCTCTTTAAGCTGTACCACCACTTGTCCCTCCTCATCAATAACATGATAATTGGTAATTATATATCCGTCATTCGATATAATCACCCCGCTGCCAAAACTATTTTCGCCTTCAATAGTGACTACTGCCTGCAAGGCGTTTTTAAATTTATCTTTTACAGCGGGATTTGCCGTAGTCTTTAATGCCGGTATTTTAATTTTTATTATTTCACCTTTATTTACAGTAACCGTACCATTAGCAAGGTTGTCCATAAACCGGTAGAGCGTATCGTTTTCGAGGAATTTATGAGCAGCTTCCTCGAGCAGAAGAGGGATAATATAGTCCGTCATTTCCCTGGTCCGGATACATGTTATTTCAATTGGTATCACAATTGCCGGTTTTTCTTTGTCTTTCAAGTTATATATTTTCCACTCGGTGCTGATCGTACAAGGACCGCTCAACTCTGGCAGCGATCTGCCTCCCAATTTGAAAAAAATATTTTTTATTGAAACCTTCATGCGTATTTTAGGTTTGCGAAAATCTTCCACTTTGTTTGTTACCGCAGAAGTAAACCATGGATCAAAAAAAGATTCTTTTATAGAATAGAAAATGGTTTCATCATAGCTGTCCACATAGCCGATTTGCTGGTGAATGCCTTTGGAGTCAATAGATTTTCTTTCTCCGTCTAATCTGCCAATTGCCATGGATGGCGATATTTCAAGATCAACCTTATCGAGCTCAACCGCAACCCGTTTATCAAATTCTTTTGATTTTTTTTGCATCCAGATGACACCGTCTTGCTGAGTAAGCCCGATGATCTCTTCGCTCTTCATATTGGGTTTGCATTTGTCGCAAACCAGCATCACACCATAAAAACTAATTTCACCGGTCCCTGTTTTTCTTAACCCCATGTATTTTGTTTCATACCCTTCTTTTTCCAAAGAATAAACAACTTCCCTTTCTTTTATTTTAGTGACAGTATAAGGAGTGATGCCCAGTTTAATCCGGTTCTGATCATAAACATCAACCCCCGGGGGTTCAGTCTTTATTATTGTCAGTTTATTTTTGCCGGAACAATGGTTATTTATTAAAAATGATATCAATAACAATAATGTTAAGCTTTGAAAAGATTTAAGTTTTGTCATTCAATGTTGATTTTTATGGATTAAACATCAAAAAGCCTTTTGTAACAGGATGTTAAGCGTATGATCAAGTCCGGCAAAATTATGCAATTAATAATTTAATTTCAACTTGTTTTAAGTCGTGATTAAAGATGCATTCAATTGATAAGCATGTTTTTTATTATTTTATACGAATATTTTTTTAATAAAAAAATGATCCGGGGAAGCCTCCAATGACCGTGTTAGCCGGTAAATTGTTTCAGAGAGGTCGCACATCCCGTTTTAGCCCTATTTTTATTAATTGCTCAGAAAATTCTTTGTTAATTACATTCTCTTTATTACTTTCGCGCCCACTAAAAAACAAAATCTCATGAGAAATAAATTATTCTTAACAATGATCGTTATTTCTTTTCTCGGAACAGAAGTAACAAATGTGCATGCACAGCAGGTAAAAGTTACCGAAGGACCCGCACTTGAAAATGACCGGGACAGCAAAATGAACCGTATGATTAACGGTGATGAAAACAATTTTTATTGTTACCGCGTCCGCAGCAAAGGAAAGGGAACGTCATTTATTGTTGAAAAGTATGACAAGAAAAGCCTGAAGCCGGTTTTCTCAAAGGAAATTGACCTGGGCGAAGACAGGACGGTTGTAGAAGATGTTGAATTTGCAATGGACAATATTTATGTTTTCAGCAGGCATTATGATAAAAACGCAGATAAAATGACATTGTCCTCTCAAACGGTTTCTGCGTCAGGACAGGTTAACAATAAAAAAACTGAATTGGTAACCGTAAAATCAGATCATTATGAATTTGTTGATTTTGATGTTACGCTCAACCCTGCTAAAACAAAATTTATGATCAAAACATCGCATAAGCCAAATAAGGAGGGCAAATTCAAGACTGATTTTGACCTGGTTTCTACCAGCGGAATGAAAAAAGAATGGACAAAAACTGTAAATGTTAAATTATTCAGCAAAAGTGATAACATGTTTGCTTCCGGCATGATGGCGGCATTCGGGCTGGGCGGTTTTTCTTTCAGAAATGAAATAGGCTTTCTCGGCTTATTACTTGATGATAACGATAACGTTTATTACGGATACCTTGAAGAAGCAAAGAATTCTACAGAAAAGGCAGAACGCTATCAATTTAAATTGGGAGTTTTTACACCTGCAATGAATGAACCTAAACTGGTTGACCTCAAGTTTGATGATGACTATTGGGTTAAAGACATTGAGTTTTCAAAAACCAAAAATGATGAACTCGTAATCGGGGGATTTTTAAAAGATGTTATTGAGCGCAAAGGAAGAGACCTTGTTAAAGTGGGTATTTTCAGCTTTACAGTTAACCTCACAACTTATGCAGTCGTTTCGCATCCTGTAAAAATGTTTGATGAAAAAATGTTAACAGCTCTTGAATCAAATCCGAAAAGGTCAAGATATTTCAAATACAAGCTGGATTATATTTTACCGGCTGGCGATGCCGTATTTTATGTGGGAGAACAATACAGGGAACAATATGTAAATACCAGGTCATCAATGGGAGGATCGTCCGGTTACTGGGAATATGAATACATGGATGTGATTGTTGCCAAGCTGAATGCAAAAGGAGAATTTGAATGGATTTCAAATGCCCCGCTTCGCAATGAAGTAAAGATGCCCTATTCACATGTATTCAAGCAATATTTCGCTGTAGCCACAGAAAAAAATATTTACTTATTTAACAATGATCATCCGAAAAATCTTGAACGGTATGAAAAATCTACTTTCGAACCAAGGGATCTTAAATCAGTAAGCGGAATTCATGGAAGCAGCTTTGTGTTTTCCTCCGTCTCCACTGCAAACGGAGCTGTAAAACATAAACTGATAATGGAGAATGAAACCTATTGCTTTGCCCCTATCCAGGAACGCAACCCGCAGTTTATTCCTCCATCTGAATCTGAAATTTTTGTTCCCGGAGCAAATAATGAATTGTATGTATATACTGAAGACAGGGGAAAAGACCGGTTCACCAAACTAACTATCACTGAATAAAAAAACAGGTTAAAAAACAAAAAAAGGCGTTCAAAATTTTTGAACGCCTTTTTTATTTTTTCATAACGCCCGCTTTTCGTGCATGAGCCATTACTTTTATCAGACCTGGAAATCCCCGACCCTTTAAATCGCAAGGTAAAAATAAAATTATCTTTGCCCATACCTATCTTCCATACGTTTTATGAATACGGACATTCAGGCCCTGTTGAAGTTCATTCAGCAATCAAAAGATTTAACTGCTGCTGAAAAACGCAATATTTCAAAAACTATACAAAAGGTTAATGATGAGCTGAAAAATAAAAGCCGGGATTTGGAAATTGAAGTTTCGCTGGAACGGGTAAGAACTGTTGCAATGAATATGAAGCAACCTGCCGACATGCTTGAAATATGCCGTGTCATTTCAGAACAGTTGAAAATACTCCATGTAAAAGAAATAAGAAATATACAGACGGCTGTTTTCTATGAGCCCAAAAGAATGTATGTGAATTATGAGTATTTTCCCCATCCGGATAAAACGACCATTACCGAAGTTGATTATAACTCCCAAC